>NZ_JBBAXE010000009.1:0-179050 GCF_059800965.1 Acinetobacter sp. LT1 | reverse complement strand
TCTTCTTGGTCTACGTGCCATAAAATACTCCATATATTGATGTTTATAACATCATTTGGGGAGCAAAATATCACTTATAAGTGTTGTTCAAATTTCCTGATCCACCTCTAATTGACCATTTAACCCAGCAGCGAACTGGTTAGTAATACGTGTATCATCTGGGCTGCGGAAGTCATAAATGTCATAATTTCCGTGTTTATCAAAAGTATTGCCCAAACCAGAACAAATATCGTTATAACATCCCCATGGGAAAGCACTATTATCATCAATTACAACACGGCTTTGCGATGCACTTAAGCTACCACTCCATTGATCATTAAATGCATATTGATATTTCAAACTTGCATTTACACTGTTATTTACAACAGGTTTACTCCAAGACTGGTAACCCAATAAACGGTCTTGATCTACATTTGTTGGTACTTCTTGCCCATCAAGCAGTTGATAACCTGGTACTGAACGTTGACTTTGATGCTGAGCTTCAATATCAAACAATAATTTAGAACGCTCATTAATTTTCCAGTCTAAAGCAACTGAACCAAACTCTCGTTTACCATTTGCGTGATCAACATTTGGATGGATGCTTTCATGGGCTAAATTGATTCGATAACCAAAACTATCATTAATAAAGCCGCCAACATCTGTTGCCAGTGTATAGCCGCCTTCTGAATTTGCATCGACCGTAATAGTTTTAATATCGGCAGGTCTTTTGGTTACATAGTTAACCACACCACCCGGTGTCGACATTCCACTTTGAATAGCAGAAATGCCTTTTAAAATTTCAACTTGTTCTTTATTTTCTAAAGCCACATTTTGTTCGCCACGTATATTATGGCCATTAATGAGATAACTTGAGCCTAAATCAAGCGCAAAACCACGTGCTACAAAGTTTGGATAGTAGCCAATTGCAGCGTAACCATCCCCTAACGATGAATCATTTTTAATAACATCAGTTAAAGTTTTTGCGTGTTGGTCTGCTATGCGTTCAGATGTAATGGTGGTAATAGATGCAGGAACTTTCTTTACATCACCAGTTTGAAAACCAGATAAATTAACTTTTTTAGACGTATATAGTGCATCATGATTTTGTGTAGCGTTCACAGTAATGGTTGGGAGCTGCGAAACCTCCGCTTCATTTGCATAGACGACAGATGTTATGAGTACAATAGATGAAGCCAATGCTGTTTTAGAGCATGTCATGAAGTGAAGATTTAACGAACGTCTTTCCATTGAATAACTACCTGCCATACCGTGCATAATTCTAAAGCGCTAGAAATGAGTGCGGAGTCTATTTTTAGCCACGCAAGAATACAGCTACATATATTGAGAAACAATACATTCTGTACTTTTTCGATTAAGTGTATTTGATACAAATTTTATGAACTTATCATTATATAAATTTCATTTATTTTATTAGGAATTGACGCTATAACTTTTTAAGTATTACCAAATATTCAAAATAAACTTAAGCTCGAAATGAAACTTAAAAGGAGAAATAAAATAGAAAAGTACCGTTGTAAATTAGCTCACTGATTTTAAATAGAATTAATTATTAAGTTAAATGAAAGGAAGTGTTCGATCATTGGTAAAATTATCTTTAAATCGAACAAAAGGACGTAATCTTACTAGAAACGAATTTTAAAATTAGAAAAAATGAATGGTTAGGAATTTAAGGAAGTGCTCAGGATTGAGTGATATTTAAAGTTTCATTCTATTTTCTATCCAGCATATCTAAAAATTCCTCATTTTTGTCTGCAAAATGATGGAAGAAATATGACATACACTCAGGAAGAAAAACGTAGCAGAATACGTGGGATTGTAGGCGCAGCCTCTGGTAATTTAGTTGAATGGTTCGACTTTTATATCTATGCAGTATTTGCTGCCTACTTTACTCAAGCACTAACAGCACCTGATATGGATAGTACGACTAAATCTATCTATGTGTGGGGCGTATTCGCTGCAAGCTTTTTTATGCGTCCTATTGGTAGTTGGGTATTTGGACGAATTGCAGACCGGCATGGTCGAAAAAAGTCGATGGTCATCTCAATTTGTCTGATGGCTTTGAGTTCTTTTCTATTTGCAGCCCTACCTACTTATGACCAAGTTGGCTTATTTGCCCCTTTCCTTTTACTTGTAGTGCGCTTACTTCAAGGCTTATCGGTTGGTGGTGAATATGGTGCAGTAGCAACATATATGAGTGAATTAGGCTTAAAAGGCCAACGTGGTTTTTACTCGTCTTTCCAATATGTCACCCTCTCTGGTGGTCAATTACTTGCCAGCTTACTTGGTGTAATTTTATTAACGTTCTTAAGTGAACAACAATTACATGATGGTGGATGGCGTATTCCGTTTGTTATTGGTGGTATTGCAGCAATTTTTTCTTTGCTTGCACGTAGTCGCTTAGAAGAAACTCTTTCTCATCAAGATAGCGGACGAAAAGAGTCTGGTAGCTTAAGAGAACTCTTTAAGAAACATTGGAAAACCTTTTTATTAGTGGTTGGATACACTTCTGCTGGTTCATTAACGTTTTATGTAGAGACTGTTTATTCAAAAACCTATTTAACCAACTTAGGGATGGATGGAAAAACCGTTGGTTATATCATGACCTTTGCCCTATTTGTCTATATGTGTGCTCAACCTATATTTGGTGCAATTTCAGACCGTATTGGGCGACGCTCTTCAATGTTGGCATTTAGCTTATTGTCTGCGATTTTTATTTATCCCGTCATGGTGATCGGGATGCGTGCCTATATTGATTCGCCGATCATTATTGCCTTGCTACTTATTTTTATGATGATGTTACTCAGTTTCTATACATCTATCAGTGGTTTGGTAAAAGCTGAAATGTTCCCACCTCATGTGCGAGCTTTAGGTGTAGGTTTCTCTTATGCAGTAGGCAATGCGCTGTTTGGTGGTTCTGCACCTTCAGTTGCCTTACAATTCAAAGCTGCCGGAATTGAAAACACCTTCTTTATATATGTGATTGTCATGCTGATTATCTGCTTCTTATGTAGCCTTGCGCTTCCGAAAAAACCAGATTATTTAGAACATGATCATTAAAAAGTAAAAGATAGATATTCTTCTAGAGATTTTTTAGAAGAATATCTTTTTAAAATAATAAGAAAGTCATTTTTGTTCTGTATGCTATAGCTGCCTAGCACATCTAACTTATTCAATTAACTAAAAGTTACTAGTTTTTGATGTTCTTGATCCGTATGAATCAATTTTTTGATGGGATAAAAAATGGAAAACGAAAAATCCCCTTTACCTGAAAGTATTATTCAAGTCACCTTGTGGCAAGCCTTCTTATTTTGGCTTAAGCTCGGCTTTATTAGCTTTGGGGGGCCAGCTGGACAAATCGCTGTGATGCATCAGGAACTCGTTGAACAAAAGCGCTGGATATCCGAAAAAAGATTTTTGCATGCCTTGAACTACTGCATGTTGTTACCCGGCCCTGAAGCACAGCAATTAGCAACCTATATTGGTTGGCTCATGCATAGAACTGCTGGAGGATTAGTTGCAGGTATTCTATTTGTATTACCCTCCTTATTTATTTTAATTGGGCTGTCTTGGGTTTACATAAAATTTGGAGATGTTCCCGTTATTGCAGGTATCTTTTACGGAATTAAGCCTGCCGTTACCGCAATTGTTTTCCATGCAACATACCGTATAGGAAGCCGTTCGCTTAAAAATAAATTTTTATGGTTCGTCGCAATTGCTGCGTTTCTTGCCATTTTTGTCTTAAAGCTTCCTTTCCCGCTTATTGTGCTATCAGCTGGTATTGCTGGCTATTTAGCCAGTAAAAAGTACCCACAACTATTTTCCTCAGCAGCTGGTCATAAAGCCAGTCAAAAGGATTATGGTCCAGCATTTATTGATGATGAGACTCCAACACCAGAGCACGCTAAATTCCATTGGTTGCGTTTAGCTAAACTTATTTTTGTAGCAATCGCTTTATGGCTATTGCCAATTTTAGCTTTAGGCGCATATTTTGGATGGCATCATTCTTATACTCAAATGGCATGGTTCTTCACCAAGGCTGCTTTACTTACGTTTGGGGGGGCTTATGCGGTTTTACCTTATGTCTATCAAGGGGCTGTAAATCATTTTGGATGGCTTTCACCTACACAAATGATTGATGGTTTAGCTTTAGGTGAAACTACACCAGGTCCACTGATTATGGTAGTTGCCTTTGTTGGCTTTTTAGGAGGCGTTAATCATTCACTACTTGGCTCTGAGCATCTATTTTTTGCTGGAGCACTTGGTGCGGTCATTGTGACTTGGTTTACCTTTCTCTTTTCATTTGTCTTTATTTTTGCGGGTGCACCCATTATTGAATCTACACATAATGAAATTAAATTTACTGCGCCACTCACTGCAATTACCGCTGCTGTGGTCGGTGTAATTTTAAATCTCGCACTATTTTTTAGTTATCATGTGTTATGGCCACAAGGTTTTTCAGGGCATTTTGATATTGTTGCAGCCTTCATTACTGTTGCTGCATTTATTGCTTTATTCCGATTTAACATTAATGTGCTATATGTCATTTTTGCTTCGGCACTGGTTGGGCTCGCTGTCGCTTTCTTCTAATTATTTACTGATCCTATTGATTTCTTAAAATCAAAATTTCAATAAGGCCGAACAGTTTCTTTACTGTTCGGCTGTTTATATTTTTAACCTGCTAATTGTGCGATTTGTGCTGCTGCATTATCTAAGGCAGCTTGACGTGCTTCTGGGCCGAAAGCGATCCCTTCCGCGCGCACAAAAGTAATATCAGTCACACCAATAAAATTGAAAAACGCTTTGATATAAGTTTCTTGATAGTCTAAAGCTTCGGCTGGTGAACCTTCTGAGTACACACCGCCACGCGAAGAAGCAATAATCACACGTTTACCTTCTACTAAACCTTGAGGGCCGTTTTCCGTATAACGGAATGTTTTTCCAGCAACAGATAGACGGTCAAGCCACGCTTTTAACTGTGATGGAAAGCTAAAGTTGTACATTGGTGCGCCAATTACAACGATATCTGACGATAAGAACTCGTCCAAATATTGGGTGTTTCGTGCAACATGTTGCTGCGCTATTTCATTATTAGGTTCAACACCTTGCCATGCCAAAAACTCAGCATCAGACAAATGAGGAATTGGTTCTAAAGCAAAATCGTGATGAATAATTTCTGCATCAGGATAAGCTGCGCTGAGCTTTCCAATAACAGATGAGGTGAGTTGGCGGCTAACAGACTGCTCACCTAAAATACTTGTGTCAATTTGAAGTAGTTTCATCGTTTATACCTACAGTATAAAATTGTTACTTGAACTAATTATGTTACTACTATTATTCTGATGCACAAGAAGGCACATTTAGGGAACCAAGTAATATGACTGTAACCATACCTCACGATATCCAAAGTTCAGATTGTCAAAGAGTCAGTCAAGTGTTGGCTAGAGTTGGAGAGAAATGGAGTATACTCATTGTAATGACACTTGCATCACGTTCTCATCGCTTTTCTGAAATTAAAAGAAGTATCAATGGAATATCACAGCGTATGCTTACCTTATGTTTGCGTGGTTTAGAAAGAGATGGATTGGTTAAACGTACGGTTTATCCTGTAGTTCCACCTCATGTTGAATATGAATTAACTCCATTGGGCCATTCACTTACAGAACCTGTAATTGCTTTAGGCCAATGGGCTCAGCAGCATATTGCGGATATTGATGCGGCAAGAGCTGCGTTTGATGCAGCTCAAGATAAACCAATTACATTAGATACTTAACGTAACTGCGAAGGACTTATGCCATAAAATTGTTTAAAGCGATGACTTAAATGGCTTGCTGAACTAAACCCACATACTAGGGCAATATCTTGCAAAGAAAGCTGAGATGACTGAATTAGCCCTTTGGCCTTGGTTAAGCGTCTTTGCATGACATATTGGTGAGGTGCCATATTCATGGACTGTTTAAACATATGAGCAAAATGGTATTCGCTTAAATTCACAACATTCGCCAAATCAGACAAGGTAAGTGCTTGATCTAGATGCCCTTCAATCCAGTCCTGAATATATTTGAGTTTATGAGGAGCGAGCCCACCCTTGATAGTAGGTTGTTGCCATTGAACACTGCTATATCTTCGAATTAAATGGTTCAGCAATAAACTGGCAGTTGTACTCATTTGTAAATGGTTTGCTGAATCTTTCCAATCACAATCTAGCAAGAAAAACTGATAAAGCGCTCGAATCTTTTCGTCATCGTTAAAAACAACTTCGTTTAGTTCAATTTGATTAGGTTCTTTGTCCCATATTTTTTCGGCAACATCACGCAAATGTTGGTCGGTATAATACAAGTGAACGAATTTAAGCCCACCACGTATGTCCCAAGTCGACTCCTGATGCTCAGGCAATAAGCAAAAACGCCCCGGCCCACCGCCGTTTTTCCAGCCTGCAGGGGTTTTTTGATAGCTTTCATAGCCATCTTGAATATAGAGACTTAAAGTGTGGTGATCGCTACAGACACTTACACGATCTTTCTGATTAGACCAAAATGCAAGTTGCATATTCTCATCAAGCACCACAGTTTCGTGAAGCTTGGCTTTAGATTGCTGTAGCTGTTCTAAAGTTTGATAGGCCATGCAAAATTAAAACGAATATCATTGAGCTTAAGTTAACCATATTCAGCAAAATTCAGCTAGTTTAGATCTATAAAAAACGCAAGATCTTGCATGTGCAACACAAGAATATATACGTGAAAAATGAAGCATTCCTAGATACTTAAGCTTGGTAATCGAGGATGAAGTTATGAATATTTTACTCTATGTTGCGGTGGTGTTGATTTGGGGAACAACATGGATTGGAATTGCCGTTCAAAGCCACTATGCAACGCCCGTTGTCGCAATTTTATGGCGTTTTGCTATTTCAGCCTTATTACTGTGGGTTGTTTTACTATTTTCAGGAAAATTACAGCGGATTGCTTTAAAAGATCATTTGTTCTGTATGCTGCAAGGCCTTTGTGTTTTCGGCCTAAACTTTATTTGTTTTTATACCGCCGTTAAATATGTAAACAGTGGTTTAGAGTCTGTCATTTTTTCGATGGCTGTTTTCTTTAATGCTATTAATGCACTTATCTTTTTTAAGCAAAAACCATCGCCAAACTTTGCCCCAGCCGCAATTTTAGGGCTCATAGGTATTGTTTTACTGTTCTGGCATGACCTGATTAATAGTCAGTTTAATGCACAGTTATTGATGGGTATCGGTCTGTGTGCAGTAGGCACTTACGGTTTTTCTTTAGGGAACATGATTAGTGTTAGACACCAAAAACGTGGCCTAAATATTTTTTCAACAAATTGTTATGCCATGACTTATGGGGCATTGGTGATGTTAAGTCTAGCTTTATTTACTGGCCTAGATTTAATGCCTCCAATGAATTTCCCATTTTTAAGCTCGGTACTTTACTTGGCTGTATTTGGTACGGTTATTGGGTTCTCTGCTTACTTTTCTCTTGTTGGACGAATTGGCGCAGCCAAAGCAGCGTATAGCACATTGCTATTCCCTTTAGTTGCTCTAACAGTTTCTACATTCTTTGAAGGATATGTATGGACTATAAATGCTGTATTTGGAATTTTATTAATCTTACTTGGTAACTACTTAATGTTTAGTAAGTTAGAAATTGGAAAAAAGTTATTTAATAGTCAAAAAAATTGTGAGAAGCAGGCCTAAAAGCCTGCTTTTTTTATAAGTAATAATTCATCTCTAGCAGCCCGTTTTAAGCATCAACTCAAAATCTTTTAAAGCCGCGGCTGCTGTGGCTAAAGGCGCAGATGCCCCTCCACTGACAACAAATTCCCCCATTTCTTGCGTTAACGCCCGAATGCATTTATTGGAACCTTGCAGATGAGCAAAAGGATGATTTGCTGAAACTAATCTTAATTCAACACCGGTTTGAATTTGCTGATTCTTAATATGAATAAAACCGACCAGACGAGGAATTATATTTTCTTTTTTCCAATCACGAATATGATCGGCAGTCACATGACTAATTCCTTGTCTTGGAATATCTTGAATTTTTACATCAGCCCCCAAAACAGTATTGGCTAGTATCGTAATTTTGGCAGCAGTATCCCATCCATCTACATCGAAAGAGCTGTCAGGTTCTGCAATACCTTTTGCTTGAGCTTTTTCAAGAGATTCTGCAAACGCACATTCATGTTGCAACATATCATTCAAAATAAAATTCGTGGTGCCTGTAAACAAACACACCTTCTATTTCTAAAATTTGGCAGCCACCTAAGTTATATTCAAACAAATCAACAGTTGGTAAGGCAGCAGCTGTTGCACCGCTAAAAAATAGTTTTTTATTGTGCTGAGGTGCCAAGTTAACTAATTTTTTACCATCTACGACTAAAGCACCTTTAGATACCGCAATCGCATTCATGCTATGTGTTAAAGCATAATCTAAATAAAAGAGGCCTTTTCCACCTGTTACATAGTCACTTGGCCCTGTCTCAATAATGACATCTGCTTGAACCTGTTCTAAAAACTTCTGCTCAGTTAGGCCTGCTTGATATTGTGTTTTATCTAGCCACTTTGAAGCTTGTAAACCTTCTTGATCAATTAAGCCTGACGATGAGTTACAGACACCCACTAAACGGGCATCAATTTGATATTTTTGTTTATAGTAGGTCGTTCGATTTAAAAGGAGCTCTGCAATTTGTTGTCCAATCCGTCCAAAACCGCAAATTGCCAAGTTAACTCGCTTCATATCACTTTCTCAAAAATTTATATGGTTTAAATCAAATTTCCAAAGAGAATTTCAACATCTCGTCTTTGGAAAATTGCTAACTACAGAGATAGTTAAAATACTATATTACTTAGATATTTGTTAGATTAACTATCTTAATGACCATATAAATTGCGACAGCAAAAACCATTAAAGCAAAGACTTTTTGCACAATTGCAGACGGAATAAAACGAATAGCTCTGCGCCCTAATAACATACCAACTGCACATGCGAGCGCAAACGCACTAGTAATGCCTACTGGATAGTGAAAACCCTCTGCAATATGCATCACAATACTCACTCCACTAATGAGAAAAATAATCATAAGTGACGTTGCCACAATGCTATGCATATCCAAATTTGTGACTTTTCTAAGCGCTGGTACAATTACAAAGCCGCCACCAACCCCTAGCATGCCTGTTAAAAGCCCAGCAATAATTCCGATGCTGGCAAGAACGCTTCCCGTTTTAAAATTCCAGATAAAGCGCCCCGTACTTGGGTTAACCTGACACGGCGGGTTATGAAAGTCTGATACTCGGTTACTAATAAGTCGATAGCCCACTGTAAACATGACCAAGCTAAACATTAACATGAGCCAAATAGGTGAAATCGTGTTAGCTATTAAAATGCCGATATGTGCCATAGGAGCACCAATTAGGGCAATCCAGATTGCAGCGCGATAACGCACAATCTTTTTAAATAAGCCTTCAATGGTTCCTATGAGAGTAGATAGCGCAACCGCCAACAACCCAATCGGTGCAGCTTGCGCCACACTCCAGCCTTGACTGGTCATAAGCGCGGGTACAGCAAGAATACCCCCACCAGCACCAGTAAGACCAAGTAAAAAACCAATCACGATGCCTTCAACGACAAGTAATAACATATCAAAAGCCTAAAATTGCATATACATTATTTGCAGTAGACTGCTGGTTAATGAGTGAATAAATCTGCGAAGCTTTAGTCGCTTCTTAGAGTAAAGATTATTAATCTCTGCTTATCCTCTTCCGCTCAAACACAGCTTTCGCCTTGCGCTCGTACAAAGCGTTGCTTTGTTTAACCTCTTAACTCGAACATAGTTCTCGTCTTGCGCTCGTACAAAGCGTTGCTTTGCTTAACCTCGCTCAGGTTTGACCATCCACTCGCGGCCCTTGAGCATGCCTTGCCAATAAATCGGCGGTAAAATCTGCTCTTTAAGTAACCATGCCAAACGAGATGGCTTTTGCCCATCAATCACCCATTTCGGAAAGCTTGGGAGTAATTTGCCGCCGTAACCGAACTCAGCCAGAACGATTTTTCCACGTTCTACAGTAAGTGGACATGAGCCATAGCCGTTGTATTCACATAAATTTTGCTCACCGTTCAGTTGTGCGAGAACATTTACTGCAACGATAGGAGCTTGTGCTCGTGCCGCAGCAGCAGTTTTGGCATTAGGCGCATTCATCACATCACCTAAAGCAAAAATATTGGCATGCTGTGTATGTTGTAGGGTTTGAGGATTCACGCTCACCCAGCCTGCTTCATCAGTGAGTGTGCTGGCACGAATAAAGTCTGGGGCTTGTTGCGGTGGAACAACATGCAACATGTCGAAATCAGTCTCGACCAATGCTGCATTTTCATTGTTCACTACCTTAAACCATGCTTTTTTTGCAGGCCCATCTACTTTGACAAGTTGATGGTTAAAATGCAGTTCAGAGCCATATTTTTCGACATATTGCATTAGTGCAGGTACATATTCCTTCACACCAAATAAAACAGCGCCAGTGTTATAAAAATGGATAGAGATATCTTTGAGTTTGCCTTGTCTTAACCAGTAATCGGCTGAAAGGTACATCGCTTTTTGAGGAGCACCGGCACATTTAATCGGCATAGGCGGTTGGGTAAAGATTGCTTTTCCACCATTTAGCTGTTGCACCAATTCCCATGTATACGGCGCTAAATCATAACGATAGTTAGACGTCACCCCATTTTTCCCTAAGGTTTCGACTAAACCTTCAATTCCATGCCAATTCAGTTTTAAACCAGGACAGACGACCAAAGCTTTATATTGAATGGGTTGGCATCCTTCCAAAATAACTTGATTATGCTCAGGGTCGAATCCGGCAACAGCTGCTTTCATCCATTTCACTTTTGAAGGGATCACACTTGCCATTGACCGTGCGGTTACTTGTGGTTTGAAAATACCGCCACCAACCATGGTCCAGCCCGGTTGATAATAGTGGGTATCTGCCGGATCAATAATGACAATATCTAAATGAGGTTCCCGAGACAGTAAGCTTGATGCAACAGAAACTCCAGCTGCTCCAGCGCCCACAATCACAACGCTATAAGAAGGAATTGTCGCTGGTTCATGATCACGTTTTAAAATACGTGGCACCAAGCCTTTCAAATTAAACCCAAGCTTATTACCCGCTTCTACTAACAGCGCTGTATCTTTTGGCTCAACTTCAGCCAAAGCCCACAAACTGATTGCACGCATACCAGAGCGACAATATGCTAAAACGGGCTTCTGAGCATTCTGATAAAGCTGCTTAAACTCGGTAACTTGTTGATCGGTAATTTTGCCACTGGTCACAGGCTGATAGATTACGTTTAGGCTATGCCGCTGAGCTGCTTCTTCAATTTCAATCACATTGGGTTGATCTGCACCTTCTCCATCTGGTCGGTTACATATCAGAGTTTTTATTCCTTGGGCTGCAATTTTTGCAATATCGTTGGCAGTAATCTGGCCAGCAACATAAAAATCTTGATTAACTCGTTTAAGTTCCATATTGCCACCTTATAATTGTGAAATTGAGCCGCAAGCCTGATTGGCAGGAAGTGCTTTATCGATTTGTTTTGGGTATGGCAGATTTAAATTATTCATCAATTTAATAAAATCGTCTCTTGAACGATTCTGACCTAAACGTGAGTTATTTAAACGTTCATTGCCAATCGTTGAAGATAAACGACCTTTGTAGTCGTGTCCTGGATACACAATAGTCTCGTCAGGTAGGCTGAAAAGTTGCTTATGAATACTGTCATAAAGTGTGCCTGCATTACCTTGTTGGAAGTCAGTTCGACCGCACCCATCAATTAATAATGCATCACCAGTGAAAACAATGTTTTCAACCAAATAACTCGTACAAGCATTGGTATGACCTGGTGTATAACGTGCTTCAATACTGAGGTTGCCAACTTTAAGTATGCAACCATCTGTAATTAAAATATCTCCGCAACTTACATCTGAATTACGGTGTAAAACCGATTTGCAATCGAGACGTTCCCGAAGCAAATTCGCAGCGGTAATATGGTCTGCATGAACATGGGTATCTAAGGTATAGATGAGCGTAAATTGATGCTGCTCTAATTCTTTTGTATAAATCGCTATATCTGATGCGACTGGGTCAATTAAAACAACCTCTCGTGTTTCTTCACACCCAAGCATATATGTATAAGTCGAACTTTCTTTTTCAAAAAACTGCTTAAAGAACATGATTTATACCCCAATAATTTATTTCTTTCCTATATTTTGCAAATAAGATGCCAATTATTTAAAATTAAATAATAAATATAAGAATCAAACACTTAATATAAAAAATGAAATTAAAGTTAGAAAACAAACGCAGCTTGATGTTCCTATGAAACTCAAGTATGTTTCAATGAAACGATTGTGAAACATATGAAATGGCAAAGTTAAATTTTGAGTCAGAACAAGATTTTTTTATTTTATTTGAGCAATTAAAAGCTTTATTCCCAAATGCGAGTCTTTTTTTAGCAGATACAACGACTCAAGCAATTCACTATAAATTTAATACAGACGATATTTCTGTAGAGAGTATGGCAGCGCTTACTCAAGATCATCATAATCAGTATCTTGAAATCAATACTCCTAAAATGAGAAAGCGATTCATCTATCAGGAAAATGATATTTACATCGCAGAGCATCGCATTATCGGGAAATTGCATATTCTACAGCCCGTTAGCATAGAGAATGATATTGCTGATCAAGTAGAGCTAACAGAACAATTGCAAGACTTGGCTAAAGTTTTTAATAGTTGTTCACCAGAAATGACTCGCATGTTTTCAATTATTCAAAGAGTGGCAATTACTGAGTTTCCTGTGCTCGTCCGCGGCGAATCTGGTAGTGGTAAAGAACTTGTGGCACAAGCAATTCATGATTATAGCCAACGTAAAAATAAGATTTTTGTAGCGATTAACTGTGCAGCTTTAAATTCTAATATTTTAGAGAGTGAACTCTTTGGGCATGTGAAAGGTGCTTTTACGGGAGCAATTCGTGACCATAAAGGCGTTTTTGAACGTGCCGCAGGTGGAACACTGTTTCTAGATGAAATTGCCGAGATTCCTTTAGAGCTTCAAGCTAAATTATTACGGGTGTTAGAAACAGGTGAATTTACTCCTGTAGGTGGTGAAAAACCAATTCAAGCCAATGTCCGTATTATCACTGCAACGCATAAGGCGTTACGCGAAGAGGCTAAGGCTGGGCGTTTCCGTCATGATTTACTCTACCGTTTACGCGTAATTCCAATTTTTATACCACCACTCAGAGAGAGAAAAGTCGATATTCCTCTTATTGTCGATCAGATTTTAAAAGAAAGCTCCACTCAACTCGACACAATGCCTCGCCATGTTAATCAAAAAGCCATGCAAATTTTATTGAACTATGACTGGCCAGGAAATGTTCGTGAGCTTAAAAACACCCTTCTTTATGCTTTAACCATGGCAAATGGTAAAGATGAAATTGAAGTCGAAGACTTACCAAATGAACTCTTAAATGCGGAGGATTACGTTAAATTACCCGAGACAAATACAGAGCTTAGTCCAGAAAATGTACAAGCAGCTTTAGAAAAATATAACCATAACTTGAATATGGTCGCGAATATTTTTGGTATTAGCCGTACTACTCTTTGGCGATACAGACAAAAGCATAAGCTTTAGCTAGGTATTTAGCTCATCTAAGGCGTATCATATTGCACTTGGTTAGGTTCGTTAGTTCAAAGGCTTTATATGATTGTCCGTGATAAAAGCAATGTATTTAAATTATTATTTGCTTGGAAAGGAACAATTTTGCCGAAGGTTTTGCCTGCACTGAGTTTTGTTGTACTTATTTCAGCATGTGTGGTCTGGCTCTCTTATTATCATTGGATTCAAATTCCTACCGTACCCGCGATCGGATTTACCATCTTTGGTGTGATTCTTTCGATTTGTACGGGTTTTCGAAATAATGCGTGTTATGACCGTTGGTGGGAAGGCCGCAAGCTCTGGGGGGCTTTAATTGCCAATGCCAGACATATTGTCAGAGACAGCCATGTTTTATCTAATGAACAACGTGAACATTTAATCCATCAGGTCTTAATTTTTAGTAATTTATTGCGTGATCGTTTACGTCAACAAACAGTCGAACCCACAAAATTTCTTGAACATGCCTATTTAAATAACTCTTCACTTAATTATTTAAATGAGCATATTAATGCGCCGCAATTTGTACTCGAAAATATTCAAAAAGATTTAGTTAAAATACTCAAAGATGGTGAAATTAGTGACATTATCTATAGCACGCTAAATCGACATATTGTTGAGCTAGGTAATATCCAAGCAGGTTGTGACCGAATTGCTGGGACGCCTTTGCCCTACTCTTATTCAGTACTTTTGCACCGTGCCGTTTATTGTTTCTGTTTCATATTACCGTTTAGCCTTGAAGCAGCTTTAGGCATTTGGACACCACTTATTGTGGGTTTAATCGCTTATATGTTTTTAGGTTTAGATGCCCTAAGTGCTCAAATTGAAGAACCTTTCGGTTTGCAAGAAAATGATTTACCGCTCGATTCTATTGTGCGTTTGATTGAACGTGAGTCTCTAAGCTCTTTAGGGCAGCCATTACCCCCTATTATTGAAGCCAAAAACAACAATTTACTTTAATAAAAAAAAGAGCGAATCATCGCTCTTTTTTTATAGGCTTAAGTGTCTATTTATGGATGTACGATAATCTTAACGGCTGACTCATTGTTATGAATTAAGGTTTCAAAACCTTGTGAAATCAAATCATCAAGTTGAATACGCTGCGTAATAAAAGGTTCCAGATTTATTTTACCTTCTTCAACCAGTTTAATAGTTTCTTGATGGTCATTTACATAGGCAATTGTGCCTCGTACATCAAGCTCTTTCATTACTACACTATGCACATTAATTGATGCTGGATGGCTCCAAATCGAAACAATAACTATAACGCCTGTTGGTTTCACTGCCGCAACCAAAGTATCTAATACCTTGTTAACGCTACTACATTCAAATGCAACATCGACACCATCGCCATTAGTGATTTTCATGACCTCAGAAACAACATCAACTTCTGACGGGTCTAAAATATAATCTGCAACACCCGACTCTTTGGCTTTTTCTTTACGTTTTGCACTTAGCTCAGTAATGATGACCTTAAGCCCTTTCGCTTTTAAAATTGCCGAAAGCAATAGACCAATTGGGCCGGCTCCGCCAACCAGTGCAATGTCACCAGCCTTTGCACCACTGCGCACATAGGCATGATGACCTACCGATAACGGTTCAATTAAGGCCGCCTGATCCAGTGGAATTTTATTGGAAATTGGATGCACCCAACGGCGTTTAACTGCAATTTTCTCCGACAAACCACCACCACGCCCACCTAAACCAATAAAGTTCATATTTTTGGAAAGATGATAATTATCGCCCGGTCCGGTCGGTACATCATCGGCCACAATATAAGGCTCTACGACTACATGCTGACCAATTTCAATATCATCAACACCTTCACCAACTGCATAGACTACACCTGAAAATTCATGTCCCATGGTAATCGGCGCAGATTCACCTGAAATAGGATGTGGATGTCCACACGGTGGAATAAAAATTGGCCCTTCCATAAACTCATGCAAATCTGTACCACAGATTCCACACCAAGCTACCTTAATGCCTACAGTGCCGGGAGTCACTTCTGGTTCAGGGATATCTTCAATACGAATATCGCCTCTGTCATAAAAACGCGCTGCTTTCATTATTATCTCCCTCAAATCAGGATGTTGTTTTAGCGATAGACAATTCCGCCGTCTGTTAAAATGGATTGACCCGTAATATAGTCCGAATCTTCACTTGCCAGAAAAGCAACTAATGCTGCTACATCGTCTGGTGTTTGGGCTCTACCTAAAGCAATACCTTCCACATACTTTTTATAAGTTTCACCAATTGCGGCACTGGTAATTTCAGCAAAACGTTTATCGATTTCAACCCACATATCAGTTCCGACAATTCCGGGGCAATATCCATTTACCGTAATACCGTGACTGGCATATTCTTTTGCCGCAGCTTGGGTAAGTGCTCGTACCGCAAATTTGGTTGCCGAGTAAATACCGAGTAAAGCAAACCCATCGTGGCCTGCAATTGAACAAGCATTAATGATTTTTCCTTTATGTTGACGTTGCTTAAATTTTGCAGCAGCAGCCTGTATTCCCCACAGCACGCCGCCAATATTAATATCAACAATTTTTTGGAATTCATCAGGTGTGATATCCGCAATCGCTTGAACTTGTGCAATTCCAGCGTTATTAATCATGACATCAAACCCACCAAGTGTCTGCTCAGCATGATTTATAGCGGCATACACTTGCTCGCGGTCACTTACATTAGCAATAAATGTGCTCGCATTTACACCTAAAGCCTGAATTTCCTGCTGCACATCATTCAGTCGATCTTGTTTCATATCAACTAATGCAATATGTGCCCCTTCTTGCGCCAAGCGCAGGGCAATCCCACGGCCTATGCCTTGAGCTGCCCCAGTCACTAAAACGACTTTATTTTTTAATCCCTTAACCATGTTCAACTCCTGTAAATGTAGAATTTCTACATATGAATCGCTCGTTGCATTGAGGCCAAAATGGACTCATGCATAGCTTCTGATAAGGTTGGATGTGGGAAAATCACTTGAGCTAAACTTTCATCAGTTGCTTCTAGATATTTGGCAATCGCAAAGCCTTGGATATGTTCAGTCACTTCATGGCCTACCATATGTGCACCAAGTAATTCACCCGTTTCTGCATGTACCACCGTTTTAACGAAACCTGACGCATCTCCAATTGCTAAAGCTTTACCATTTGCAGTTAAAGAAAACTTACCAATACGTATAGGTAGATTCTTAGCTTTTGCTGCATTTTCCGTTAAACCAATACTCGCCACTTGTGGATGAGTAAAAATACAACCCGGAATCTGGCTACGATCAAGTGAATGTACGTTTGCTACGCCAGCAATTTTCTCGACACATATCATGCCTTCATGGCTTGCTTTATGGGCAAGACACGGTGCTCCAGCCACATCACCAATCGCATAAAGCCCTGCTACGTTGGTTTTACAATAGTCATCAATTGCCACAAAACCTTGTGGGTTGAGTTCTACACCTAAACGTTCAAGTCCTAGCCCCGTGGTATTCGGCTGTACACCAATTGCCGAAAGCACACGGTCAAAAACAAGCGTTTGAACGTGATTTGCCGTTTCAACCACACAGTGGACTTGACCATTTTCAATTTGAATACTTTGAACCACAGCATCGGTTAAGACTTTCATTCCTTTTTGTTCAAATTGCTTTCTGACAAATTGAGCAACTTCTGCATCTTCGGTTGGTAAAATTTGCTTGGCTAAATCAATAAGAGTGACCTGACACCCCAAGTCTTGATAAAGACTAGCAAACTCACTGCCAATCGCTCCCGAGCCCACAACCAGTAAACTTTTTGGTAATTGCTCTGGTACAAGCGCTTCTTTATAGCTCCACACATATGTTCCATCGACAGGAAGCTGAGGAACATGTCGAGCTTTAGCTCCAGTTGCCAAAATAATATGTGGCGCACTCAAAGCCTGACTTTTACCTTGAGCATCGGTCACTTCAATTTTTTCTTTAGCCGTAAGCTGAGCACGACCATTAAAAACAGTGACCTGATTCTTTTTCAGTAAGTAATCGATACCTTGTACTAATTGAGCTGACACTTGTCTGCTATGTTGCACAAGCTTTTGAATATCAAAATCGAGTTGAGATACCTGAAAACCAAACTGTCCTGCATGTTTAAACTGGGTTGCGAGCTCTGCACCTGCAAGCAAAGCTTTAGTTGGAATACAGCCCCAATTTAGACAAATTCCACCTAAATGTTGCTCTTCTACAATTGCGGTTTTTAACCCGAGCTGGGCTGCACGAATTGCAGCCACATACCCACCCGGTCCCGCGCCAATCACAATTAAATCAAATTGAGCTTCTGACATGCGGGTTCTCCTACACCAAAATTAAAGCAGGGTTTTCAACAAACTGCTTAAAGCTGGCCAAGAATTTCGCCCCAACTGCGCCATCAATGACACGGTGATCACATGACAACGTCGCTGTGACAATCTCACGAACCACTACATTGCCATTTTCAACAACAGCACGTGATTCAGAAGCACCTAATGCCATAATTGCACCTTGCGGTGGATTAATAATGGCGTCGAACTGCTTAATGCCTAACATTCCTAAATTTGAAATGCTAAAGCTGCCGCCCTGAAACTCTTCAGGTTGTAACTTGCCAGTCTTAGCACGGGTTGCCAAATCACGCATGTCATCAGAAATTTGTGCTAAAGACTTCTGATTTGCAGCTTTCACAATGGGTGTAATTAAACCGTTTGGAATCGCTACAGCCACCGAAATATCCGCTTGAGAGAACTGTAAAATTGATTGAGTCGCTTCATCAAATTGAACATTCACCTCAGGTACTTTAATTAGTGCCGCAGCAGCTGCTTTAATTAGCATGTCATTAATTGAAAGTTTCACTTGTGGAACAGCCTCATTAATCTGCTTACGTAGTTTTTGCAAAGCCTCTACGTTGAGATCGACCACCAAGCGGAAATGCGGTGCATTACGTTTTGCAGCCTGTAACCGTGAAGCAATCGCCTTACGCATACCATTCATCGCGACAGTAGTAACGGTCGATTGTGGTTGAGCTGCATATTGCACAGATTGTTCATTTACCGACGTTGGATTATTACGATAGTAAACCGCTTCAACATCTTCTTTACAGACACGGCCACGAGTACCTGAAACACGGCAGTCATTTAGGTTAATGCCCCATTTTTTTGCTAAACGGCGTGCTACAGGTGTCGCTAAAACTTGGCTATCATCGGCCATAGATTTAACTACTTTAGCTTGAGTTTGTTGCTTAACATCAGGCCACTGACCACCAGCAGCTTGCACAGCTTTTTGGATGTCTTGAACACTAATACGTCCTTCACGACCAGAACCTGTGACTTTTGCCAAGTTCACATTGTGCTTTTCTGCAAGCTTTAACGCATGCGGTGTTGTAAACAACTCATCAGATGCTTGATAGCCTTGTAATGACTCGGGTACAGCGTAGTCACCTTTAGCAGTCTTTACTGGAACTGGAGCACTTGCAGCTACAGACTGTGGTTGTTCTGCTTTTTCAGCAACAGGTGCAGATGTTTCTGCTTTACTTTGCTCCGAAGGTGCTTCAGGGGCTTTAGCTGCTGAACCACCTAGTGATGCAATAAACTGCTCAATTTCTGCATCAGAAACTTGGCTTTCAGCACATACGGCAATAAGACCACCAACAGGTAAAGTATCACCATCTTTCGCTAAAATTTTACGGAGAGTTCCCGCAAAAGGCGCTTCTAATACATTGACGATTTTTGTGGTTTCAATTTCACAAATCTCATCGCCCTTATTAAAGCTATCACCCTCTTTAATCAACCATTGGGCGATCGTGCCTTCTTCCATGGATAATCCCCATTTTGGGATCTCCAGCGTTTTAATTTCGCTCATCCTAAGCCTCCAATGTTTTTCGCACAGCTTGCTCAATACGCTCTACACTTGGAATCCATTCTTTTTCTAAAACTGGAGAGAATGGAACAGGCGTATGTGGTGGCGTTACGAGTTCAATAGGTGCTTTCAAATAGTGGAAACCTTTCTGTGCAACTAGTGCAGCAACATCATGTCCAAAACCACAACGTGCAGCTGATTCATCGACAATAACCACACGTCCAGTCGACGCAACAGACTCTAAAATTCCTTCTTCATCCAGAGGTGAAATTGTACGAGGGTCTACCACTTCAACCGAAATACCATCTTTTGCCAATTTGTCTGCCACTTCATTAGCACGATGTACCATCAAGCCTAAAGCAATAATGGTCACGTCTGTCCCTTCACGGGTGTAATTTGCTACACCAAAAGGAATGGTATAGGCATCATCTGGAACTTCACCTTTAATGTCATAAAGCATTTTATGCTCACAGAACACTACAGGGTCATCATCACGAATGGCCTGAATTAACAGTCCTTTCACATCATATGGGCTAGATGGAACCACAACTTTTAAGCCTGGAACCGCGGCAAATACGTTATATGGTGACTGAGAATGCTGGGCTGCCGCAGAAAAACCAGCGCCAATCATGCCACGTACAACCATTGGTGCTTTTGCTTTTCCACCAAACATATAACGGAATTTAGCGGCTTGGTTATAAAGCATGTCATGACACACGCCATAGAAGTCCATAAACATTAAGTCAGCAACAGGACGTAAACCTGTAGCCGCAGCACCAGCGGCCATACCAATAATTGCAGACTCGGTAATTGGCGTATCAATAACACGTTCCGAACCAAACTCTGTCCATAAACCTTTGGTTACACCCAATACACCACCGAAACCTTCTAACTGATTTTCTTCAGTGTTTTTACCGCCGTGTCCACCGCGAACATCTTCACCAACAACAAATACGGTTGGATCACGACGCATTTCTGATTCAATAGCTTCTTTAATTGCATTACGAAAACTTTTATTTGGCATCTTTACTATTCCTTTAGTAAGAGACATAGACGTCAGTAAGGAGTTGTTCTGGTTTTGGGTATGCCGCAGCACGAGCTTTAGCAACGGCATCATCAACATTTGCCTTTGAAGCTGCATCAATCTCGTCTAGTTTGGCTTCATCAATTTTGCCTTTAACTTTTTCGCGGAAAATTTTCAAAGGATCTTTATTTTCTTTGATGAACTCGACTTCTTCTTTAGAACGAATCAAGCCAGGGTCACCTTCGAAGTGGCCATAAAAACGGTTTGTAATGGTTTCAATGACACTTGGACCTTCACCACGACGTGCGCGTTCAATGGCAGTTTGAGCGGCTTCATAGACGGCAAAGAAATCGGTCCCATCAACTTTAACTGCAGGTAAACCAAAACCTGCTGCACGACCAGCAATGTCCTTACTTCCTACAGCGTAATCATGACCAGTACCTTCACCAAAACCGTTATTTTCGAAAACGAAAATTACTGGAAGTTTAAGCACAACAGCCATATTCATCGCTTCAAAAGTAAGGCCTTGGTTTGAGCCACCGTCACCTGTAAAAGACAGTCCGACACCACCAGTCTTTAAGGTTTTCGCTGTCAACGCCGCACCAATAGCCAAAGGAGGTCCACCACCCACAATCCCGTTGGCACCGAGCATACCTTTATCTAAATCGGCAATATGCATAGAACCGCCTTTTCCACGGCATAGCCCGTCATCTTTACCGAAAATTTCCAGCATCATGGCGTGAATGTCACAGCCTTTTGCAATACAGTGTCCATGTCCACGGTGTGTTGAAGTGATATAGTCTTTGTCGGTTAAATTTTCGCAAATCCCAACTGCTACAGCTTCTTCACCACTGTATAAGTGAATAAAGCCAGGAATATCACCATTGGTATTTTCTTCGTGAAGTCGATCCTCAAATTCACGAATATCGCGCATGCGTTTATATGCTGCGAGTAATTGCTCTTCCGTTAATTGCATATCCTTTTCCTTTATTATCTTGATTATTAAAAATCAACCAAGTTTCAGCGAGAGTTATATGTTTCGCTATAAATAATAAAACTCAATTTAATTTAATATGCTATTAGACTAAAAAGTTTTAAATGGTTTTTATGGATATTATTTTTTATTTTTCAAAAACTTGTACAGCAAAAATAAAATTAAAAAATTTTAATACATTTCATTGGCTTGTGAAACAAACCTTTAACCAACCTTTATTAATTTATAATATTAGCTGTATACTACGCTCATTAATAAACTCTATGTCCTTTATTTAAATTATAAGGATTTTTATTATATAGAGTCTAGTTGAAAATTATTTAATATAAAATGGAATTTTATATATGGACTTAAAAAGGCAAATAGAAACTGGTATTAAATTAAGAGGAGCAGATAAAGTTGCTCGCATTCCGATTAAAATTTTACCTACAGAAGAGTTACCCACTAAACCGGATTGGATTAGAGCCAAAATAACCGATTTTGAAGAAATTAAACGCATAAAAAATTTACTGCGCCAACAGAAGTTACACAGTGTTTGCGAAGAAGCGGCGTGTCCAAATTTACCGGAATGTTTTGGTGGAGGTACGGCAACATTTATGATTATGGGCGATATTTGTACTCGTCGCTGCCCATTTTGTGATGTCGCTCATGGTCGTCCAAAACCGCTAGATGAAGATGAACCTAAGCATTTGGCAGAAACAGTCGCAAATCTAAACTTAAAGTATGTCGTGATTACCTCTGTAGACCGCGATGATCTACATGATGGCGGCGCTGCACATTTTGTAAAGTGTATTGAAGAAATTAGAAAACGTTGTCCAGAAACATTGATTGAGATTTTAGTACCAGATTTTCGCGGTCGTTTAGAGACAGCACTTTCAACTCTAAGCTTATCGCCTCCAGATGTGTTTAATCATAATATTGAGACGGTTCCTCGTTTATATAAAGCGATGCGCCCCGGTTCAGATTATCAACATTCGCTAGAATTACTTAAACGCTTTAAAGCATATTGTCCCGATATCAAAACCAAGTCTGGCCTGATGGTTGGATTAGGAGAAATTGAGGCCGAAGTGCTTGCCCTACTCAACGATTTAAAAGACTATCAAGTCGATCTTGTCACGATTGGTCAATATCTTCAGCCTTCAAAATCACATGCGCCTATTCATCGGTTTGTAAATTTACAAGAATTTGAACGATATACCCGACACGGTAAGCGATTAGGTTTTAAAAATATTTGGAGCGCACCTATGGTTCGTTCTAGCTATTTTGCTGATCGACAATATTTTGGAGAAGAAGTGCCAAAGCCTTTCAGCCGACAAGATGTCTTATCTTAATGATTAGGCAATTAACAAAACTTATCCAATAGGATAATGGTCAAGACTTATAAAATTATTTAAGGTAAGGAGATAACTAAGAAATAGTCACAATAAGAAAGTTATAACTGTTGAGCGGCTACGGATACGCCATTTCAATGATAAAGGAATTTCGATATGGATATGTCAGAACAATTATCATCGCCTTTAATAGATACTACTCCGTCCTTATTTCGGCCGGAATCCTCATCTCATTCTAAACAATTAGGAAAAAAACCATCACTTGACCTTGAAGCAGCACCTTTGTTTGATCTGGGTGAGGAATGGGAACACTCATTATTTGGTCGTTCGATTCACGAGTGCCATCGCAACTTAATGCATATTGCCGAAGATGCCGATATGGCCATTGGTGTGACTGATCCTCATGGTACTCTACTTTGGACATGGAGTAGTCACCCTATGCGCTCATCGGCTGAGCAAGTACACTTTGTTGAAGGTGGACAATGGTCTACTCAGGCTGTAGGTCAAAATGCGATTGGTCTAGCATTAAATACACATTCTGCAAGCTGTGTTTACTCACACGAAAACCAGATGAATAGTGTCAGAGACTGGGTCTGTTATGCAGCACCGATTACCGATACAAATACAGGTCAGTTTTATGGAATTATGAATTTATCGACCAAATATCAAAAACATAATTCACTTGGAGTTTTAGCAGTAGAGCGTTGTGCTGACATTGTTAAACAAGCAATTCAACTTCATCAGAAAAATATCTTATATATTAAAGCCTTCGGTACTCCTAAAGTTCAATATAACCAACACAGCCTTACATTGACTCAACGTCAAATTGAGATTCTGTGCATTCTAACCCTTTGTCCCGAAGGGATTAATCTTGAAGAACTTCACTATGCTTTATATGGTGATCGGCCTGTAAGTACCACCACTTTAAAAGCAGAACTTTCTCAACTCAGAAACTTAATACCCGACGTTATCGAGTCACGACCATATAGACTTAACTGTGAAATTCAATGTGATTTTTTAATGGCCGAACAAGCCTTAAACCTTGGTTTTACATCAACTACGCTTACACTCTATAGAGGAAGTTTCTTAGCTAAATCAGAAAGTCCTTTTTTATGCGCATGGAGAGATTGTTTTGACGCTCGTTTGAGTCATGTGATTTATCAAATTGAAGATATTGATCAATTATTACGAGTGGTCAGTCGTGTACCAGACCGTGTAGATGCCGTTGAACGTTTACTTGAACTATTACCCGAAGAAACACCTTATCGAACTAAACTCTTAAAGTTGCTCGAATAAAATAAAAGGGAGAATATCCATACGATATTCTCCCTTTTTAAGGCTAGATCAAGCAGAGGCTTGAAGCTGTACCCTATAGCAGTCGTCCAAAGCTAATTCATAATATCGCAGCCCTTCTTCAGCAGCATGAAATGCTTTTTGCTGCCAGTCAGGACGGTCATTACATAAGCGTTTAATCAACTCCATAGCTTCATATGGATGAAGATCATCGTAATGTGCATGAGCGCGCAACCAAGCTAAAGAACGTTTATCAATCGTGACTTCAGGATGATTAGTATAGGTATGAATACCTTTATACACCTGAATAGACCAATCTCCAGTTGCCCATTCAATCGCCAAATTTGTTGCAGCCAGACATTCTGCCAAATTGCCTCGATGACTCATATTCCATAGAAAATGGTTTACAGCATTCATAGCAGCAGGTGGTCGTACATGATCAAGTTCTTCAACTGTTAAGCCAAAACCTCCAGCCCAATCGCGATACCATTTTAAGTGTCGCTCTTCTACCTTAATATTTTGAATTAGCCAATCTCGCGCTTCAGTAACTCCCGGTTCAGAAAATCCAGTCGCTTTCCCCAATGCTCCAGCCATATATGACGGGAAATGGGCGACTAATGGATAGAAATTAAGTAAAGCATAACGGAAACTATCTAGGCTCAATCCCCCATTGGCCATTTCCGTAAAAAACGGATGTTTACTCACCCGTTCTTTAGCTGGTAACAGGTCGTCCCAGAACCGTTGTGACCATCCATTATGCGGCGTAATTTCTAAATTCATTCCATATTGATTTAGAGCAGTCATTGCTAATTTTCCTATTTATATGACAGCAATCATCTGTATTTCACGCTATAAGTCTATCCGAAAATGATAAAGATACAATCGTTAATCGACCATTTGTAACTTTTTTCGATGGATTGGGGAACTTTAGATAATTATTAGGCTAATCATTGAAATGTCGTGATTTTTATCACATTTAACATAGATAAAAATCATTACTTTTTTAAAAAATCTGTATTATTATTTTGAATAAACCACACATTATATAATCAATATTTTTAGATGGAACTTTACTTAAAATAAGTCTCATTTTATGACAACTTCCAATATAGAGAGCATTAATTATGAAGTTGCAGGGTTCCAATATATTGGGACAGGAACAAATAGATTTATTAACCACACGAGGATTAAACTTTGTATGGTTTCCAAAGCAGCTTGAAACGATTTATCGTTTTCAATACCAAAACGGTGCTGCCTATGAATTCCGCTACAGAGCGCCTATTATTTTAATATTATATATATTTTTAAGCTTTGGTATATATCAAGTTTTACCAAGTGAACAAGTTTTATCCTGGTTTAGCTATTATTCTTGGGTTGGTGTAATTGTTCTTATCGCTTGGATTTTATCATTTATTAAAAAATTAAATCAGTATTTTGATTATTATGTAGGAGTTGGCTCGGCTTTAGCGGTAGCAATTACTTTTATTTTAATTAACGTTATTGAGAATGGACAAGATAATGTTCTTTTTCATGCTGCGATGATGTATGCAATCGTTATTATTTATGGTGCTGTTGGTATGCGCTTCTATACAGCCATATTTGCTGGATGGATGGGAGGACTAGTTGGAATTTTAGTAAGTAACTACTTAAATGGTGTGATCGACTGGACGTTCTTAAACCGAACTTACACTTTTAGTAGTTTTTTGGGAATGACCCTCGCCTATGCAACGGACCGTCAACATCGAGAAAACTATCTACAAAACTGTATGATTGAGCTGAATCGCATTGAGCTCATGCAACAAGCGCAGCAGTTATCCTTACTTTCTCAGCAAGATGCACTTACTGGTTTAGCCAATCGACGTTATCTAGATGAAACTTTGGATAATGAATGGCGCCGTGCATTACGACATGAAACCCCACTCACTATTATGATGGTCGATATCGATTATTTTAAAGCATACAATGACACGCTAGGACATCTCAAAGGTGATGAATGTTTAAAAGAAATCGCAATTGCTATTTCTTCTATTGCTGCTCGTAGTGGAGATTTAGTTGCTCGTTATGGTGGTGAAGAGTTTTTACTACTATTTCCAATGACAAATTCTCAGCAAGCTTTGATACAAGTCGAACGTTTAATGAATGCGATTAATAAAATTGCGATTAAACACCCATGTAGTGATGTTTCACCACACGTCACTATTAGTGTAGGAGTCGCAACCACAATTCCACGTCTAAACGATTCTATTTCTGCTTTTGTGGCACGAGCAGATCATGCATTATATAAAGCAAAAACCAATGGACGTAATCAATATAAGATTGCTGTAAACGAAGAACAAATTGTAGATTTGACTTAAAATGGAAAATAACTATTGAGGATAACTTTTGACTAGTGATTACATTATTTGCTTTTGATATTAATCTTTTGAATTAAAATAATGAAAGAATTCTCTATTTAGCTTTTCCATCCGTGGTAAAGCTAAATGTAATCTAGATTTAATATGTACCAGATATTGTTGTTTAGTTCTTAATATTAAATTAAGAATGGTTTAGTTAAGATTAAAACATACCTACTCTAAGCTAAAAAATTCCAGTTCTTCAGAATTCTCCTTTTAACTTCTTCCAAAGTTTATTTATAAAATAGAGCAATAAGTTTTGCTCCATCCTTGGAGGTGTTGTCTGAACAACTTCATTTGAAAATGGCAATATCGAGACAATATTCTCATGTATCGTTTCATAGTTCGGATAAGCCTCTTTTTTAATAATCTCTATAATTTTTTGTATTTCATCTACAGATAAGTTCAAGAATTTTTTAATTTCTTGGACTGTCTTTGATTCAATAGATAATAAAGCACAAACTCTAGTTACATTAACAATTTGCTCTGCATGAATATTTTTAAAGTTTGGATAACAAACAAGTTTATATAGAATTTTTGTCTCAAACGGATCTGTAGCAGTTATATTTTCTATTCGTTCTCGATAAGATTTTTTAAAATATTCATTATTTTCAATTTCTAATAAAATTTTTAAAAGCTCCTGATACCTTAAGGGTCTCTTTAATCCATATTGATAACCTTTTAAAAGCTCAGGATTATTACTTAATACAATTTTAATTTTTTTAGGAAGAAGAATATTTGTATAGCCGCTGTCTAAATCAATAATATATATATCTGGATTATCATCACTATATATCCAATTTTCAGATAGCTGAGAGGATAAAGATAAGTCATGAATAACTTTTATCATTGCCTCTAAGTTTTTAGGCAATAGTTTATCCTTTGACATACAGCCAATTCTATATGTACATTGATTCATTGATATTTCCCCAATTTCAATGATGACTTTGAAAATTATTTGTTTAAAGTAATAAAATTTAAATATGTAATAAACTTATATAAAGCTAATTTGAATAAAATTAGCTTTAAGATATAAATATCATGAGCAAGTATAAAATTAATAAGACTTTAATTTCTTACTTAAGCAGATAAATATATTCAGAAATAAATCGCGCGTATTATATTTATATAGAGATTATAAGACAAGGAAATAATTTAAAATTTAATAGAGCCCAATGTGATAAAAAATTAAAGCCCCCAAGTTTAAGTTAAATATGGGGGCTTAATTTACTACAGTCAGAATTATGACTATGGTTCAATTGGTGCAAACGGTGGAACAACATCTGCATTTTGTGCACGATGGCGTAGGAAGTGATCCATTAGGACAATAGCCAACATTGCTTCTGCAATTGGAGTTGCTCGTACACCTACACATGGGTCATGACGGCCTTTAGTCAATACATCAGTATCTTCACGGCTTAAATTAATCGTTTTACCTGGTGTTGTAATACTTGCAGTTGGTTTTAATGCAATAGCGACTCGAATGGTTTGACCACTCGAAATACCGCCTAAAATACCGCCTGCATGGTTCGCTAAGAAGCCATTACTCGTCAACTCATCACGTGTTTCATGACCAAATTGCCCAGCAACTGCGAAACCATCCCCGATTTCAACACCTTTTACCGCATTAATACTCATCATGGCATGAGCAATGTCAGCATCTAGGCGGTCAAAAACAGGTTCACCCCAGCCTACAGGGACTTTTTCAGCTAAAATTTCTAGCTTAGCCCCGCAGCTTGTACCTTGTTCACGTAAAGACGTAACCAATGCTTCAAAACGAGGAACAGCATCTACATCGCCACAGAAAAACGGATTATTTGGAACTTCATTCCAATCTAGCTTTTCAGCAACTTCATTACCAATTTGTGTGACATGACCGCGAATTAATACACCAAATTTTTCTGCTAAATATTTTTTAGCAATAGCACCCGCTGCAACACGCATAGCAGTTTCACGTGCACTCGAACGACCACCACCACGGTAATCACGGAAACCATACTTTTGTGTATAGGTGTAGTCCGCATGACCCGGTCTAAAAGTCTGAGCAATATTGCCGTAATCTTTCGATTTTTGGTCAGTATTACGAATGAGTAAACCAATTGGCGTACCAGTAGTTTTACCCTCAAACACACCAGAAATAATTTCAACTTGATCAGGCTCTTTGCGCTGGGTCGCAAATTTTGATGTACCCGGCTTGCGGCGGTCCAGATCTTTTTGTAGATCTTCTTCAGTTAACTCAAGACCAGGTGGCACACCATCAACAATTGCCATTAAGCCAACGCCATGAGACTCGCCACATGTCGTTACACGAAAGAGTTGTCCAATACTGTTCCCTGCCATATGTACAACTCCTTATGCTTGTTGCTGTTCAAATAATTTTCTATAACGACGACATTGTTCTGCGGTTAAAGCAAAAATGCCAGAACCACCTTTTTGGAAAGTAAGCCAGTTGAAATCAATAGTATTGAAGTTTTGGCGCATAGCCCATTCAGAGTTACCCACTTCAATGACAATTAAACCATCTTCAGTTAAATAATCTGCCGCTTGAGCAAGCATTTTACGCACGAGGTCTAAACCATCTTGGCCTGCTGCCAATGCAAGCTCAGGTTCGTGTAAAAACTCTTCCGGTAAGTCAGCCATGTCTTCAGCATCAACATATGGAGGGTTACTTACAATTAAATCGTACTGGTTTTCAGCTGGAATCTTGGCAAATAGGTCTGATTCAAGTAAAGCAACTTGATATTGTTTATTATGGTGTTCAACATTAATCGATGCTACTTCTAAAGCTTCTTTAGAGATGTCCGTTGCATCCACTTCCGCATCTGGATATGCATAAGCCAAAGCTACAGCAATACAACCAGAACCTGTACACATATCTAAAATACGCTGTGGAGTTTTAGGTTTAGCATTTTCTGGCAGGTTGTTAAGTGCTTCACGCATTTGACCATTTTCATCTAAGCAATATGGTGCAAAACGTTGTTCAATTAATTCAGCAATTGGTGAACGCGGAATAAGTACGCGCTCATCCACATAAAATGGCTTATTAAAGAAGTAAGCTAAATTTAATAAATAAGAAGTCGGAATACGGTCATTAATACGACGTTCTAACAAACTTAAGAATTCTGCTTTTTCACTTGGCAAAAGCTTAGCATCTAAAATCTCTGAGTCTGCTGACCATTCAAGAGATAAGGTTTGTAAAACTAATGCAGAACTTTCTGCAAAATAATCTTCAGTACCTTGTCCTAAATGTGCATCATGTTGACGTAATGCTGATACCCCAAAGCGAATAAAATCTCGAATTGTAGATAAATTTTCAGCAGCTTCCTGTAAATGTTCAGGGCTAATCGTCGGTCGCTCCACTTAGGCGTCTCCAAAGGCAAATTTTGCAAAGTGACTATTCTACTGAGTGAGACAAAGCAACGCAACGCTTTGCCTTGTGAAGCAGTGTTTTACACACCTATCTCTAACAATCACAGCTTAAAATCAGAATACTTTGTTTTAATTAAGAAATAATGAACTTTTAACAAGGTATAGATTTCGTCTATGAAATAAAAAAGCGGTCTTTGAAGTTTGACCGCTTTTGATGTTTAGTGGGTTTAAATCTTAAGTTTTTCTGCCACATAATCCGAATCTTTATCTCCACGACCAGAAAGATTAACCACAATCATGGTTTCTTTCGACAGCTTTGGCGCTTCTCGTATTGCCCATGCGACAGCGTGTGAGCTTTCAAGCGCAGGAACAATTCCTTCTACACGAGATAAGGTCATAAAAGCATCCAAACATTCTTGGTCAGTTGCAGTGCTATATTCCACACGGCCTAAATCTTTTAAGAAACTATGCTGTGGCCCAACACCAGGATAGTCCAATCCTGAAGCAATAGAATGCACGGGTAACGGTTCACCAGCTTCATTTTCAAGCACGTAACACGCCATACCATGAATTTGACTTGGTTTACCTAAGGTTAAAGTTGCCGAATGCATGTGAGTTTCTAAACCATGTCCTGCTGGTTCAACTCCTACCAATTTCACATCCGAATCATTTAGAAATGCTGTAAAGGCACCGATTGCATTTGAACCGCCACCAACACATGCGACAACATAATCTGGGTTTTTACCAAAACGATGATGCGTCTGCTCTTTAATTTCATTGCCAATAATCGATTGAAAATCTCGGACCATTTTTGGAAATGGATGTGGTCCAACCACAGAACCAATCGCATAAATAAAATTTTTAGGGTCTTTTAAATATTCCTCAAACGCGCTATCTACAGCATCTTTTAAGGTTGCTGTACCACGTGTTACTGAAACTAAATGAGCACCCAAAATTTTCATTTTGACCACATTAGGGTGTTCTTTTTCAATATCGACTTGTCCCATATGAATTTCACATGGAATACCAACTAAAGCACAAGCCGTGGCTAAAGCAACGCCATGCTGTCCCGCACCTGTTTCAGCAATAACTTTCTTTTTGCCCATATATTTGGCAAGAAGAGCCTCACCTAAACAGTGATTAATTTTATGGGCACCCGTGTGATTTAAGTCTTCACGTTTTAAATAAATTTGTGCACCGCCTAACTGCTCAGAAAGACGTTTTGCGTGAAATAAAGGACTTGGACGACCTACATAATTTGTAAAGAGGTCTGATAGTTCATTTTGAAATTCTGGTGTATGGCGAATTTCCTCATAAGCAACATTAATTTCATCCATTGCTTCTTTTAAATGCGGAGGAATAAATTGGCCTCCATATTCACCAAAAAATCCCTGTTCATTTGGCAAAGCAATACCATTAATTTGATGTTGCATATCATCCCTCTTTTTAAATTATTAAAGTTATCAAGTTTATCGAGAAAGGTAGCGTGTTAAGTCCTCAATGCCTTTTAGGGTCATTGGATACATATGGTTTTCAAAAATCTCTTTAATCCAACCAATGGTTTGAGTGTAATGCCAATACCCTTCAGTTTCAGGGTTTAACCATGCTGTTTTATCAAAATGTTGACGTAGGCGACGTAACCAAACCTCACCTGTTTCATCATTCATATATTCAACCGAGCCACCTACCGATTTCAGCTCATACGGTGCCATACTGGCATCACCCACCACAATTACACGATAGTCGCGTCCGTAAGTATGGAACAGATCCCACGTATTCATGCGGGTTGCTGTTCTTCGGTAGTTATCTTTCCAAACATAGTCATAAAGACAGTTGTGGAAATAAAAGTACTCAAGCGTTTTGAATTCGGTTTTAGCTGCGCTGAAAAGCTTTTCACATTGGGCAATGTGTGCATCCATCGAACCACCCACATCGAACAACATCAGTACTTTGATTCGATTGCGACGCTCTGGCACCATCTGAACATCCAAGATACCTTGTTTGGCTGTTTCTCGAATAGTTCCATCAACGTCTAACTCTTCAGCTGCGCCTTGGCGAGCAAATTTGCGTAAACGTCGTAACGCAATTTGCATCTGACGAGTTCCAAGAACTTGGTCATCATCTAGATTTTGGTATTTCCGCTGTTCCCAGACTTTAACCGCCGAACGTTTACGCCCCGGCCCACCAATTCTGACGCCTTCTGGATGGTCACCAAAAGCTCCAAAAGGTGAAGTTCCACCTGTGCCAACCATACGGTTACCACCTTGGTGTTTCTTATGCTGTTCGCGTAAACGCTCTTCTAGCATTTTCATCAGTTCTTCTAAAGAACCTGCTTTTTGAAGTTCAGCTCTTTGCTCTGGTGTTAAATGCTTTTCGAGAAGTTCTAAATCGAACCAGTCTTTTGGTAATTTATGAACTTGCTTAAGCAACTCATCGATATCAAAAGTTTCAATGCCATCAAAGTAATCTTTCATGGCACGATCAAACTTATCAAAAAATCGCTCATCTTTAACTAAAATAGTTTTAGCAAGCTGATAGAACTCTTCTTGGTCGGCAAAAACCAAACCTTCACTCACCGCACGGTTTAGATCAATGAGTTCACGAGTGGTAACTGGAACACCATATTTACGTAAGGTGTAAAATAACCGCACAAACATGGGTTACTCCCTCCCTTAACGTCGAGACATGAAAGCCAAGCGTTCGAGAAGTTGTACATCTTGCTCGTTTTTGATGAGAGCACCATATAAAGGTGGAATAGCTTTAGAGGTATCTCGATTACGTAATACATCTTCAGGCATATCATCTGCCATGAGCAAGCTTAACCAATCAATTAACTCAGAGGTTGATGGTGGTTTCTTCAAATTAGGAATTTCACGTAGTTTAAAGAAAACCTGTAAAGCTTCGTTCACCAATGTTGCAGAGATATTTGGGAAATGAACCGCAATGATTTCTCGCATTGTGGCTTCATCTGGAAACTCAATATAGTGGAAGAAGCAACGACGCAAGAAAGCATCTGGCAATTCTTTTTCATTATTTGAAGTAATAATTACAATTGGGCGTTGCGTTGCCGTAATTGTTTCATTCGTTTCATAAACATAAAAAGACATTTTATCGAGTTCATGCAACAAGTCATTTGGAAACTCGATATCGGCCTTATCAATTTCATCAATTAATAATACGCAACGCTCTTCACTGGTGAAAGCTTCCCACAATTTACCGGGTTTAATATAGTTCTTAATATCGTAAACTCGGTCATCACCTAACTGGCTATCTCTTAAACGAGAAACTGCATCATATTCATACAACCCTTGCTGTGCTTTAGTTGTAGATTTGATATGCCAAGTAATCAGTTTTAAACCTAAACTTTGTGCTACTTGTTCAGCAAGTAAAGTTTTACCCGTGCCCGGTTCACCCTTAATCAGTAAAGGCTTTTGCAAAGCACGAGCTGCTTTTACAGCAAGCTTAAGACTATCAGTCGCGATATATTGATCTGTACCGGTAAAATGTTGGGTATCAGCAGACATGTAAAGACCTTATTTTTCTATTTCAATGGTTAGATGGAACGCATGATTTTGTTTGTTGAATATTTTGACCAACAATATCCAATTACCAAACCTAGACCAACTACAAACAGAATTAAAGATAAATTTGACCAAATCAACGGACTATCTTTAGTTAAAACACCAAAAAGGAGTCCAAAAATAGCAGGTGCTACAGATGCATTCGGTCCTTCAGACACTGTTGGTGTAACTAAAATAGCAAATACAATCAGCCAGCTAATTGCACCAAAGGTGGTAGGAAGTCGGCGCATTAATCGCCACCAACACCACAAAGCAATAATAGCGCCTATTCCATAAGCTGTTAAAGCAATAACACCTTCAGGAATAACATCCAAAAAAGAGAATAATTGATTCATTATTCTAGTTTGATCTTCACGCACCACGTAAGCCCTCTGGTTCAACTGCATTCGGGTTAATTAACCCTTCTGGCGGCATCTGAATAAAGAAACCTTTTGTTTGTAATGAGTCTAAAACATGTAAAACATTAACACGCGCCAATTTACGTGTTGGAGCCAACTCTAAATGCATGACAAACGTTGCACGACCAAACGCTTGTAAAACAGCTTCAGGAACATTTTCAAACGGATCAGCTTGTTCCGTATTGTCAGGATAGTTTGGACGAGCAATATACATGTACATTTCATCTTTTTTGCTCGATCTATAAATATCACAGTGCATTTCAAATCAACTCTTGAACTAAGGACAGCATACATGAAAAAAAACGACACACACACGCAGGTTTGTTTACGCATCAGTCGTTTTTTTAATTCTTGAGAAATATTAACCTACAACATTGATTAAGGTCGATAATAACTTTGTTCCAAACAGGAGTTATATTTCACAAAAATAATATAAGTTTTTGATTTTAAATATTAAAACACAAAATCTATTTTATTAAAATAAAAGCAGTTCTTGGATTTTAAAAAAGTATTCATCATCAAAGATTTGATAATAGTGTTCTTGCAAGATTTATACTTAAGCTATCAAAATAATAAATTTCTTTTTCACCTATTTAAGAATACACACTTGAGTAAAACTTTTAACTACTTCACTACACATCACCAGACGTTACTTAACTCGTTTAATAGCGAGATATGTTTCAATAATAAGTATCTTGTTCATAGATATGGAGGACGAAATTATGCCTCGTGGTGATAAAACTGCTTATACAGCAAAGCAAAAACGTCAGGCCAAACATATTGTTGAGAGTGAAGTAGATAGAGGCCATTCTCAAGAAGAAGCCGAACGAATTGCATGGTCTACCGTCAACAAACAAGATGGTGGCGGTAAGAAAAAGTCCCATTAATATATAAAAATAAATACTTCTTTAGCCCAAACTAAAGAAGTATTTTTTTATTTAAGGACGTGTTAATTTTTTTCTAGAAGACGCGAGAGCTTTTTATATAGTCATCGCTTACTTGATTTAAGGCACTCAAAATAGCGCTATCATCTTGACTTAATAAAGCATCATTAAGACTTTCCATATAAGTGATGAGTTGGGTTTTAGAAGTATGGGCAAATTCGGTCGTTACAGCTTCATCTTCATATAAGATTACATAACTACGTGCGAAACCGTAGATTAGGTAAACTGCTGCTTTTTCTTTTGTATCTTGAGATTCTTTAAGAGACTGCTCACATGCATTTTTTAAGTCTTTAAATGCATCTGTACCAGTAGATTGATTTTTGAAAGATAAAAGTATTGTTTGGAAGTTCATATCCATATTCCACTCAAAAAGTAAAGCTACAGAACAAGATAGAACCTGTCAAATAATATCCTGATTAATATAAATTTAATTGTAAATAAATTTATATTTAATTTCTTTTAACTCACAATATATCATGCAATAAAAAACCACTCTTTTTTAAGAGTGGTTTAGTTAAAACAATCATTCATTAGAAGCTTATTTCAATTGTAATCGTGGTACCGGAGTGCTCAATATCAGTTGAGACATTAAAACCTCTGCTTCTAAGCTCCTCTTCAACCAGTGTAAGATGATCAGGGCTTATAGCATCAACAGGAAACCAGAAAGTTGCTTTTCGTTTCCCCTCCTTAGATTCAGACTCAGTACCAGTTAAAATTTTTTCCAATATGACGTCTTGATTTATTTTAAAGTTTTTAGCGTTTTGACGAGCTTGTTCAGCATTAAAGTTGTTAAGCATATTTATCTCTCTAATTATTAATTTATCTAATTTTATATCATAAAAACGCTATATAAGTTTTAGTGTTGTGTAGTTAAAACCAATCAGAGATATAGGTTTATTGATTGAATAAACTTTCCACCCATTCGATAAATTTTCTGGCATTTCTATTTTTAAGATCCTCCTTATTTGGAATGTAGTAACACAGCTTTGATTGAACAGCTTTAGTTTTAAACTCCCGTAAAAGATTTGCCTTAACAAACCTTTGGGAAAGTGTAGTAGAACAAAATACCAATCCATTGGCAGATAAAGCCTCGTGTATCCCAAAAATTTCCTGATCAAATTTCTTAATCGTCACCCTATCTTGGTTCCATTCATTTTCCTCAAGCCAAGCCTCTAATGGTGGGCTTGGTAATGCCTTATTTTTCCATTCTGTCGAAAATAAAGTTATTGGTTCACTAGAACATTTAAGCAGATCAAGTTTGGATGAACCAAATACATTAAAAGACTCATATTTAACGATATCTTGAGACTGGACCAAAGATACGTCGCCATATCGAATAGGTAATGTATATAAGTGATTGTCTAAAGTTTCACCTGTAGAAAACTCAACTGATATATTGGGATGCAATTGATAAAATTCATTTATGGAAGGAATTAGCAGCATTGCAGCTAGTGAAGACGTACTAGCGACTCTCACTACGTTTCCATTTACTGTTATTTCATCTAGTGCATCTTCAATCTTACGAAACCCCTCAGAAATTGCTGCAGCAAGTCTTTGCCCTGTCGTTGTAAGCGTTATTTTCCTTACCTGTCGATGAAATAAATCAACATTTAATCTGCTTTCTAGATTCGCAACATGATGTGAAATTGCAGTCGGTGTAAGCGAAAGTTCTTCAGCAGCCAACTTAAAACTACCCAATCGAGCGGCTGATTCAAATGCTTTAAGTGCTTGCAAAGAAACTTGCATGCTTCCTCCCCATTTACATTTATGAATGAATTAAAATCATCTATAAATGTAATTTTCTCGTTTGTCTACTTATGTTTTAAAACTCAAAATAAATTAAATCCTAACCTTTTTGGAATTAATGATGAGTAAAATATTACATATAGATGCTAGTGTCAGAGCTGCGATTAACCCCAACTCAAATCATAATTCTATTTCAAAAAATATTGCCAGTCGGTTGATCAACTCTTGGAAACAACAATTGCCTATAGATGAGTATATTTATCGTGACGTAGGAATGAATCCACCACCCTTTATTAATCAAGACTGGATTGATGCTGTATTCACACCTGACAATAAAAGGACCGAAGCTCAACGTGATGTTTTATCTATATCAGATCAATTAATAGCAGAAGTTTCGAGCTCAGATATTCTTGTAATTTCTTCACCTATGTACAATTACGGCATGCCTGCTCAACTGAAAGCATGGTTTGATCAAATTATTCGTATCAATAAAACCTTTGATTTTGACCTAGCTCGTGGAGACTTTCCCTTACAGCCTCTTTTAGCTGGAAAAATTTTAATTATTATCACTTCCAGCGGTGAATTTGGCTTTGAGAAAGATGGGATTCGGCATGATATGAGTCATCTTGTACCCCACATTCGTACACTGAGCAAATATTTAGGCGTAGAAAAAATTTATGAAATTACTTCTGAGTATCAAGAGTTTGGAGATCATAGGCATATAGAATCATTGGAAAATGCTTTCCAAAAAGCTGAAGAAGTTGTTTCTAAACTTGCTGATTCATTTAGATAATATCTGTAGATTTTAATACTCATTTTTAAATTTCATAAAATTAAGTTACTTTAACTAAGCCATATCATTAAAAATAAAAAAGCCTACCCAATTGGGTAGGCTTTTCATTTCTGCACCGAAACAAACTTATAGTTATATATTATATAAATTGAAGTTGTTTTTCTTAAATCCAAGAATATACAGACCTGTATGTTTAATCAATTGAATTTTTCTCATTATATAAGTTAATTTAATTCATTATTGAAATTTCAAATTATATTTACTTTATTACATTATTTTATGAATTTTATTAGACTAAATAATTCTTTAGATAAACTACAGAAAATCTATTTTTTGTATACTTAGATATTATAATTAGCTCATTTTAAATAGTAATTAATTAAAAATTTAACAGAATGGTTATGCTTTAGTTAAAAAGGCTCATCATATGATGAGCCTTTAAATTTCTAATTATTTATTGCATTTTAAATAGATAAACTTTGTTTTTCTTCTTGAAACAACTGGATTAATGGTTGCGTTAATAACTCATAACGCCATCCTAATAGATAGTCAGGTAAATCCTGTTCATCCCCTTGAGATAGAACATGTTGATGAATGGCGTTTAACCATTTTTTTCTCAGCAACACTTCTTTAGGAATAGAAGTCTCATTTATTGCATGAGCAAGCACCATATCCATTTTATTTAAAGTCTCTTTAGACGTAATCTTAAATGGTTTGCAATCTTTGATGGCCATTTGCTTTCGACTGGCAAATCTTTAAGAAGTTCTAAAATCGTTTTGCCGTACTCGCGAACTACGTTTGGACGAATATCTTTAACTTGCGAAAGTTGAAAGCTATTGCGAGGGTTTTTTTCAACCATATCAATCATGGTTGAATTTCTAAGAATAAAACTGCGTGGCTGATTCGTTGCTTTCACAATGTATTCACGCCATTCACTTAAATTTTGTAATTGCATTAGCTGACGACGTGAGTGACGATAATTTCCCACATCGGTATATAGTAATTCGTTAGGGGTTTCACTAATGATTTCTTTAGTTAGACTACTACAGTCCTCAAGAACATAGTTATAAAGCCCTTTCTGCTTAAGCTGTTCTTGAATATGATGAGCTAACTTCATTAGATACAAAACATCGTTAGCAGCATAACAAAGTTGTTGAGGCGATAAAGGTCTAGCTAACCAATCAGATCTGGTCTGATCTTTTTCAATATCAATATCAAGACAAAGTTTTAAAGCACCTTGGTAACTCACTTGCAGGCCATGACCTAAAAAAGAAAGGCCCACTTGAGTATCAAATACATTAAGCAAATCTTCTTGATCAGCATAATGATAGATTAAATCAATATCTTCTCCACATGCATGAAAAATGTTTTGCTGCGCGAGGAAAATCTTTTTCCAAAACTGGCTTAGATCTAATGAAACACCATCCAACAGATAGACATCACCATTTACATTGACTTGGCATACTCCAAGTTTAGGCCAGAGTGTGTCAACCTTAATAAATTCTGTATCAAGTCCATATATTGAACATTGATCCATTTTTTGAAGAACATCAACCAATTCGGTTTGCTGTTGGATAAACTGAAACATGCTTTCTCAAGTATTGCAAAGAGTGCTTTAAACTCTGGTATATATAACATAGAAGCAGAAAAATGCTACTTAATCCTTTATGAATACTCTATTTTTGAACAATTTTTCGAAAATAGATAATTTTTTGATCTTTTAATTGTACTTTTTAAATTTATCTCCAAATGTTCTTTATTTAAAATTTATAAGACCTTTTTCATTCTTATATTCATATTTTATTTAAACTATCTTTAATAATAAAAGACAGAATAATATTTATGTTTAATAACTGAATTTAATTAATAAATTTAATCAAATTGATAGTGCATTCATTAATGAAATAAGCATCGCAATGCTTATTTCATTCTCATACGGTTATGCACTGCCTGACTTAAGGTATGGCTATCGACATACTCGAGTTCACCACCCTGAGGTACGCCCTGAGCAATACGTGTCATTTGTATTGGTAAGTGCTTAGTCGCCTCTACCAAATAATGAGCCGTTGCCTGTCCTTCTACAGTTGCATTCGTTGCCAAAATGACTTCTTCAATCTTACCTTGGCTTAAACGCTGAATGAGATAAGGAATACCAATTTCTTCCGGACCAATACCATCTAATGGAGAAAGATGGCCACCTAAAACATGGTATTTTCCACGAAAGCTACCGCTTTGCTCAATCGCCATCACATCCGCTGGTGATTCAACCACACACAATAACTGATCATCTCTGTCAGTTGAGGCGCAAATATCACAAATTTCATGTTCAGTCAGAGAATGGCAGACACTACATTCATGTATATAACTTGAAGCCTCATGTAAAGCATGCGCTAATGCAAATGCCCCTTCTCGATTTTTCATCAAAAGATGTAAAGCCATACGTTGAGCCGACTTCGGACCAACGCTTGGCAATATACGTAAAGCTTGAACGAGTTGTTCAAATCTATCGCTAAACACTGAATTTCCTTAGAACATGCCCGCTAAGCCAGGTGGTAAACCCATACCAGAATTTGCTTTTTGCATTTTTTCTTCAGAAATCACTTCTGCTTGACGCACAGCATCATTTACAGCAGCAGCAATTAAGTCTTCAATCATGTCTGGTTCATCTTGAAGTAATTCTGGATTAATTTCGATACGTTTTACGATATAACGGCCAGTCATTGTAACTTTAACCAAACCACCGCCCGCTTCAGCATGTACTTCAGTTTGAGCAAGCTCTTCTTTAGCCTTTTTTATATTTGATTCCATATCTTTTTGCATGCGCTGCGCTTGCTGCATAAGCATATTGATATTCATAAACCTAACTCCGTATCTCTATCAAATATTTCAAGTATTATTGATAGTCACATAACACTGCAAAACTTAAACTCTTTCTATTCCCCTATTGATCTTCAAGATCATTGAGGTTAGTACGTTTAAATCAAAATTAATCCGTAATTCTGACACAATAAATCAATGTTTTCTATTGGTATCTATGAAACTATTTTCTATGGTTAATCCACTATAAAGCTTTTATATAAAAAACTTTTGTTGAATTGAAAAAAGTAAAATTTAGAAAAGTTACTGTGCAGCCTGTAGACTTTTATTGTTTGTTTTATATTCACTTAAGGGAACATTCTTGAAAGAAGTATTGGCTTTTTCTATTGAAAGATCAGCATCTTGAACAGATTTGTTTGCATCATTAATTAATAATACAGTTTCACTGATCTGTGTTGGTTCATCTTTTTGGGCAAATACTCTATATCCGACCAGACCAATTGCCCCTATTGCAACTAAAATAATTATTGGTTTAAGCATGACTAAAGACTCTCTTTGTTATTTTTATTAAATTTAGAACTTTTATACGTTGAAATTTTAGACTGATTTATAACAAAACGTAGACTTTTTATTGCTATTGTTGCTTATTAGTAACAAAAAAAGCCACATTAAAATAAATGTGACTTTTCCCTAACTAACAAAATTTAATTAGATTAAATCCAACCCACGTGAGATATCACCAATAATGTCATTAATATCTTCTAGACCAACAGAAACACGAATTAGACCTTCTTGAATACCAGCTGCTTCTTTTGCTTCAACAGAAAGTTTGCCATGAGTTGTGGTTGCTGGGTGGGTAATCGTCGATTTTACATCACCTAGATTACCAGTAATCGAGATAAACTTAGTATTATCAATAACCTTCCATGCATCTTCACGCTCGCCTTTAACAACGAAGGATACAATACCGCCAAAGCCATTTTGCTGTTTAGCAGCAAGTTCATGACCTTCATGAGCTGGTAAACCAGCATAGTAAACCTTCTCTACCTTTTCATGTGTAGATAACCATTCTGCAAGAATCTGAGCACTCTCACAGTGTGCTTTCATACGTAAACGTAAAGTTTCTAGACCTTTTAAGAAAACCCATGCATTAAATGGGCTCATTGATGGTCCAAGCGTACGAACAACACCAAAAACTTCTTCTAACAACTGATGATTGCCAACAACAGCACCGCCTAATGCACGGCCTTGGCCATCTAAGTATTTAGTCGCAGAGTAAATCACAAGATCCGCACCAAACTTGAGTGGTTGCTGCAAAACAGGTGTACAGAAACTGTTATCAACCGCAAGTAATGCGCCATTCGCATGGGCGATATCTGCTAGCGCTTGTATATCTGCAATCTCAGCTAGAGGGTTAGACGGTGACTCAACAAAGAAAAGTTTGGTTTCAGGACGTACAGCATTTTTCCATTCGTCTAAATCACACAAATCAACAAATGTAATGTCTACACCAAACTTGGCAATATATTTTTCAAACAAAGCAACAACTGAACCAAAAACTGCTCTTGAGCAAATAACATGATCACCCGCTTTTAGATATGCCATAGCAACTGACAAAATTGCGCCCATTCCAGAGCTCGTCGCTACAGCTCGTTCAGCACCATCTAAAGCTGCTAAACGTTTTTCGAACATCGATACAGTCGGATTAGTAAAACGAGAATAGATATTTCCTTGAACTTGACCAGAAAATTTTGCTGCAGCTTCAGCCGCATTTTCATATACAAATGATGAAGTCAAAAAAATCGGTTCGCCATGTTCGCCTTCAAAACTACGAGTATGTCCGGTACGAATGGCTAAAGTATCAAGTTGGTATTCTAAATCATCAGACTGGTTCATTAAATGTTCGCCTTTACTGGTCATGTACTAAAAAACTATCATCATTTTGAGTGTCTAGGGTATTTAAGGTCAAGGTAAACCTTAAAATTATCGCTTAGACTTTATTCAACTTTAGTAAATAGTTGGTAAAAGCAAGATGAAACGCTTAAAGTCCCTTGTCTCTGAACAAAGTCAAATCAAGCACCTCTCTACCCGACTATTTCGCCCAAAAACATTGGTTTTGTCACAAAGCACTCCGTTCGAAGTGATTGGTGAATTTAATCAAACCCGTATACGTTATTACGCAGCTACTCAAAAACAATTCAAAGAACCTTTAGTATTCGTTGCTCCACTCGCTATTAATATGGCGATATATGATTTATATCCTTATCGCTCTCTTATTAAATACTTCCAAAATGCAGGTTTTGACGTATATCTTGTGGATTGGGGCCGCTTAAATTTTAAAGATAGACATCTTAACTTTTTATCATTTATTGAAGATTTCATTCCTAAAGCCATACAACTTGTCAGAACACACTCAGGAAGTGAACAAATCTCGCTTCATGGATGGAGTATGGCAGGTATATTCGTCACTTTATATACAGCGCATAATCATCCAAATTATGTTAAAAACCTTATAGTACTTGGTAGTCCAATAGACAGTTATGCTTCTGGCTATATTGGGAAACTCTATCGAACCATAAACAACGCGATTGGTCGCAATAAAAAAATTCAAGAACGTATTTATTCTGGATTGCCAAAACGTTTGATTCATAGCCCAGGAATTTTAAATTCTTTAGGTTTCAAAATTCTTGACCCTAAAGGCTGGTTCGATGGTCATATTCAACTACTAAAAAATCTTAATGATCTTCAGTTCGTACAAGAGCATGCCACTCTAAGTAGCTTTTTAAATAATATGATTGATTACCCTGGTGGAATTAATCAGGACATGTTGTTCAATGTTTGGTTGCAAAATCCATTGAAGCGCGGCTTTATTGAGTTAAAAGATAAAAAAATTGAATTAAAAAATATCGACTGCTCTCTCTTAGTGGGCGCGGGTCGTAGTGATCAACTGGTTACCGCTGATGCAGCTCAACCATTAAGCCAGTTAACCAGTAGCCAAGATGTTACGTTTACTCTCATCCCTGGCGGACATTTGGGTCTCATGTCGAGTCAGGCAAGTGCATTGGAGTTCTGGCCACAACTAGCAAAATGGCTCACCGAACGATCAACGCAAATTTAAGAATAAGGTCATGATTCAACCTATTGCTTTTATTCGGTTGGGTGGAATAAACCCTCTTATAACAGTGCATTTACCAATAATATTATTGTTTTAATAGAAAATTATTATTTTCACTATGAAGGCACTTTGTTAACTTTTTTATAATCGGATGATTTAAAGTAATTTACAATCATCTGTGCACTTTTTTCAGAAGAGGCCTTGGCCTGCTCCAGTTTTGTTACATAAGGATTAGTCACTATACAGCTCGGAAGTAAACTATTTGTAAGCGGTGGAAACTTTTCTCTTCCACCTAGAGTAATTTTTTCGATAAAACTCGCTAACCACATAATGTATTCACTTTTATTCTTATAAATTGGCATTAAGCTGATATCGAGTTTAACTGAACATTTCTTTGCAGGTTTATTTAAACATTCTTCAAAATCAATAAAGTTATATTTTAGTTTGTATGAAGTGTCTTTTATCTCTTGCCGTATAATACTAACTAAGCTATTCAAGTGCCCAATTACATCCTCGGAGAAAAGCTTTTCTTCTTCGAACTTTTTATAAACTTTTTCAGCAATTAGTAAAAATTGTGACATCACCTATTCCTTTAATATTTAGTCTTAACGAACGACTGATCCTTTAAGGAAGTATGATGAATATACTATTACTATGTGTAAGGGTATGAGGGTAGAAAGTAACTATCAGGGCAATTATGAAAGCAACATTTAGACTATGCCACAAAATCCAAATATAAGGCGAAATTATTCTCAATATAAAATACTAAATTTTAATGATTCGAAATAACTTTAATAAAAAAAGCCCATTTCATTTGGAGAAATGGGCTATAAAAAACAAAAACTATCAAACGCAGCAATTATGGGGCATATAATAAGACTTTAAATATGTAAAATCAATGCATCTTTCAGGTGAATTTTAATCTTAAATAAAAGTCGAAAATAATTTTATCTCTGTTTCAATAAGAGAAGCCCATTTCCGTCTAAAATAAATGGACCTAGTGAATTCCACCTAATCCTAAAATACAAAATGTGATAATTATCACGCTTTGTTCTTTGATCATGGCATTAATATCTTTCTTTTCCATTGACCAAAATTCAAACTAAAACTGTCTTTTCAGCAAAAGATGAGTCATAAATATGGCTTTTCTACGAACTTTTTGATTTTTTATTTAATAGAAGCAAGTCCCCTATTTCATTCATTATGAGCAATTACAAGGTATTAGATAGTAGTTAAATTATGGAAAGATATATAAAAATTTAGTTAAGTTTTTGTTTTTATTGTTTATTTTTAAGACATTGATATATAAAGATTTTATTAATTTTTTGCCCAAAATACAAACCAAAATGACACCTGAGTAATTAATAGTCATTGAAATATTGGTAAGAAACCTTATATTGAGTACAGGTTCATACCTTTAACTGAGGAAAAGCTCATGAATAAATTTATGGTTGCAGTCTTTACTGGCATGGTGAGCATTGCTAGTTTAGGCGTACAAGCTGCAACACCTGAGCAAGAATGTCAAAAATTGCAAGATGATTACAATTTGATTTATGCGTCAAAAGGCTTTTGTTTTAAAGATCCTGATGCTAAAGAAAAATATGGTAATGAAAACTGTCATACGACAAAACCAAAGTTTTCTGACAAAGAGCAACAACGTCTTGACGCTATTAAAGAACGTCAAAAAGAATTGAAATGTAAATAATTTTAAAGGAATAATACATGGCATATGATGATCAAAATATCTTCGCAAAAATTTTACGTGGAGAACTTCCAGCGATAAAAGTCTATGAAGATGATCAAGTTCTAGCTTTTATGGATATTATGCCTCAAGCCGATGGTCATACATTAGTTATTCCAAAAACACCTGCTGTAACACTGCTGGACTTACCTGCTGAAGCAGCAGCCTATACTATACAAATTGTTCAAAAGATTGCTAAGGCAATGGAAAAAGCACTCAATTTGGAAGGTATTGTATTGATGCAACTTTCTGGAGCAGCAGCAGGACAAACTGTTCCACATGTTCATTTTCACCTAATTCCAACAAATGTGCATCATCTTGGACGCCATGCTGTTGAGTTAGGGGATCAAGAAAAAATTAAAGAATTAGCTGAAAAAATTAAAGCAGCTCTTTGATTTTTAGATGGTTAAAGCGGAGCTTAGGCTCCGCTTTTTTTCGTCTAAAAACTATAAAAAAATGAAAACAACTAATTTATTTCTAAATTTTAAACGTCATAAAACTGTCATTTATTCTTCACTTCTCTGTCACAAATTTTGCCGATACTGCTTAGCAAGTTGGTGAGCTTTTGTAACTTTTTGTACATAAGTCAACTACAAAATAAATAGTTAGCTAGGCATACGCCATTTTTAAATACCTTTTGGAGAAATCTCAATGAAGAAATTGCTACTCGCTGCCGCAGTTGCAACTTTGAGCGTAAACGCGGTGCAAGCAGCGCCAACTTTGTATGGCAAACTAAATGTTTCTATTAACCAAGTTGATAATAAAAATTTCGATGGTAAAAGTGACGTTACCGAAGTTAACTCAAACTCTTCTCGTATTGGGGTAAAAGGCGAAGAGAAATTAACTGATAAGTTATCTGCTGTTTATTTAGCTGAATGGGCAATTTCTACTGATGGTTCAGGTTCTGATACTGACCTTAGTGCTCGTAACCGTTTTATCGGTTTAAAAACTGAAGGTGTTGGTACATTAAAAGTAGGTAAGTATGATTCTTACTTTAAAACAGCTGCTGGTGGTAACCAAGACATCTTTAATGACGATACACGTTTAGATATTACTAATATCATGTACGGTGAAAACCGTTTAGACAACGTGATCGGTTTTGAATTAGACCCTAAATTATTAGCTGGTTTAACATTCAATATCATGGCTCAAACTGGTGAAAGCACCTCTGATAGCAAACAAGGTGAAACTGGTAAAGACAGCAAAAATGATAGCTTTGACTCTGTATCAACATCGCTTGGTTACGAAAACAAAGATATCGGTTTAGCAATTGCTGCTGCTGGTGACTTTGGTATTAAAGGTAAATATGCAGCTTACGGTCTAAAAGATGTTTATACCGATGCTTACCGTGTAACTGGTTCTTATGATATTGCCAAATCTGGTTTTGTTGTAGGTGCTTTATGGCAACACGCTGAACCTACTGATGACTTGACTGCTTATAAAACGTCAAAAACTACGCGTGTAGATGGTGTTGATAAAACTACAGATACCTATATAAACTACAAAGGTTTAGAAGAAGAAGCATATGCAGTAACAGCTGCTTATAAAATTCCTAACACTAAACTTAAAGTGAAAGCAGAATACGCTTCTGCTGAAACACAAGTAAGCGGTAAACAAGATCGTAAAATTGACTTATACGGTTTAGGTCTTGATTACCAAATCAACAAACAAGCTCGCTTCTACGGTATCGTTGCTCAACAAAAACGCGACTGGATTAAAGAAGACGACAAACAAACTGTTGTAGGTACTGGTATCGAATATAACTTCTAATCGGTTATGTTTGATTCAGATCTAAAATAAAAGGGCTTATGCCCTTTTATTTTTTGTCCTGAGTAAAAAAAGCCGATATAAGACTTATCGGCTTTTGTAGATTTATATCTTATTTTAAAAAACCACTTACAAGATTCATGACATTTTGAATATCTTGGTTTGCTTCTTGATGATCGGTACTGTCACCTTGAGGTGTTAAAGAGTCAATGACCTGAGGTAAGACGGATGCGATTGCACCGTAAACTTGCTCTTTTGGCGCTTGGGCTTGCTCAGCAACTTGTTCAATGTCAGCTGGATTAAATAAACTCTGTAATTGCTGAGTCGGAACTTCGCTATTACTTTGATTTGGATCAACCCAGCTTTGAACCTGGCTTCCTAAACCCGCACCTTTCAACTTTTCTAATGCAGCCTGTAAACCACCTTGTTGCTGCACCCAACCTAAGATTAAAGGCACAACTGCAATTAATAAACTTTGTACACCGCCACCTGCTTGAGGTGTGTTGTTATTGCCAGTCACTTGCCCTAATACAGAACCTAGTACGCCCCCAAGACCACCTTGGGTACCAGATGAAGTATTACCCCCCATTTGTCCTAGCACTGAACCTAAAATTCCACCTAAACCACCTTGACCTGACGCTTGCTGATTCCCACCTAAAGCCTGCTTAGCCAAAACTTCTACAATGTTGCTTAAATTAGTCATGTGTAACTCTTATGTATGGTTTATACATGAGCATACGCGGATTCTTGTTAAGACAGCAAAAACCAAATTGTTAAATTTTGAAAGAGATTTAAGGCCCTTTTACCAGCGGAATTTATTCCAGTTTTCCGGGTTCGCCCAGAACTTTGAATTAAACCAGTCTGGAACATGTTTATAAGTCAATATATTAAATTGCCATAAAGCAAAATCACTATCATATGAAGTTTTATCAATAAGTTGAGTAAAACCTAAAGAACGTAATAACTGCTCATCACTGCGTTTACTTACCACTACAATTCGTTTCGCTAATAAATCTCTTAGCTTTACTAATAATTGTGATTTTTGTACATCGCTGATGTTTTGCATTTCATCAGTATCAAACAATACAAAACCCAAGTCATAACGCTGAGTAAAAGGCAGACTTAAAAGCTCAGTTACGGTAAAATAGTGCCATTGAATTGCGTTATTCTGGTCAATTTTCTGGCCAATACAAAGTGCAGTATGAATGGGCTGTTCGTTTGATAAATCGTCTAGCATAGAAGTGATGACATTTTGTTCAGCCATAACTGCAACCCTTAATTGAAAGATGTGAGTTTAAACTTTATGGAACTACAAGGCATTTGCCATAAAATGCATGCAGGCCTAAAAGATGCTAGTGTAACTGATCAACAGACAACCAAGGCAAATGTTGAATACAAATTTGTATTAGACCGTTCAGAAATTGATCTTCCTTTTAATTTAGGACAAGAACTAGAAATCGAATGGACAGGTAATATTTATTGCACTTCTTGTGGCACTAAAACACCAAAGTCTTATTCTCAAGGCCACTGCTTTAAATGTTTTAAGACCAAAGCAGAATGTGACCTTTGTATTATGAAACCTGAAACATGTCACTATCACTTAGGCACATGTCGTGAAGATGACTTTGCCCATAGCGTTTGTTTCCAACCACATATTGTATATTTGGCAAACTCTAGTGCTTTAAAAGTGGGTATTACTCGTGTTAGCCATATGCCAGGTCGTTGGTTAGATCAAGGTGCAACTCAAGCCTTACCTATTTTAAAAGTTGGATCACGCCGTTTATCTGGTCAACTTGAAACCATGTTTGGTTCTTTAATTGCTGATAAAACAGATTGGCGCAAACTCCTCAAGGGTGAAGCTGAACCTTTAAATATGGTTGAACAACGGGATCAATTAATCGAAGAGTTCGCCCCTAAAATTCAAACTATTCGTGAAGAATTTAGTCAAAACCTTGAATTTAACGAAACGGTTGAACTACTAGAAAATGAATTGCCACGTGAGTTTGTTTACCCAGTTGAACAATATCCTGAAAAAATTAAGTCTCTAAACTTAGATAAAACACCGAAAATTCGCGGTGTATTACAAGGGATTAAAGGCCAATATTTAATTTTTGATATTGGTGTTATCAACATTCGTAAATATACTGGTTACGAGCTGATTGTACGTGCCTGAGTAGATTTAAAAAGCCCCTAAAAATGGGGCTTTTTTTACTTTTCAAGTACTTTTAGGACTGCTTGGACTGGGTCTTCTGTATTTCCAGAAATAAGCTGTTTATGCATAGTTAAATGTTGCATCACTTGAATTTGAGCTGTCTCAACATTCATTAGTTTTTCTATTTCAGCTGCTAAATTTTCAGGTGTGGCATCAGCTTGAATTAGCTCTTCAATTACTTTTTTACCCGCAATAATATTAGGCAAAGAGTAATAAGGAATTTTCACCAAGAATTTAGCAATTAAATAAGTTAACCAATGCAATTTATAGAATGTGACCATTGGTCGATGCATCAGCATGGCTTCTAATGTCGCCGTTCCTGATGCTAAAGCAATAACGTCACTCGCGTTCATGACCATACGACCAATTTTCGATTCACTATCTGTATTTTCTAAAATATGAATTTTTGCTTTTAATTGAGGCGCTAATTGTTCAACACCCTGCTCAATCTGTTGTTTACGAGCATCGTTAATTGCCGGAATTAAAAATTGAATGTCTGGATGTTTGGTATGCAAAATATTGGCAGCCCCCAGTAACATAGGAAGAAGACGCTCTACTTCACCTTTGCGGCTACCAGGTAACAAGGCAATATGTTTTTGATTTTCATCAATACCCAATTGCTGTTTGGCAATTTGAATTGGATTCTCAAGTGGCAATTGTTTAGCTAGCGGATGTCCGACAAATGCTGCTGGAACTTTATATTGTTCATAAAAAACTTTTTCAAAAGGAAATAAGCAAAGTACTAAATCTATACTTTGTTTGATGCCATGAACACGCCCTTGGCGCCACGCCCAAACTGATGGGCTCACATATTGAACTGTTTTTATTGGAAGATTCTTTTCTTTAATACTTTTCGAAAGTCTAAGGTTAAAGTCTGGTGCATCAATACCTATAAACATATCAACCGGATGTTGAGTCCATTGATTGATTAGACCATCACGCACGGCGAATAATTTTTTTAAATCTTTTAAGACCTCAACAATCCCCATCACAGATAGAGTTTCCATTGGGTAATAACTATTAAAACCTTCAGCAATCATTTGAGGACCACCGATTCCCTCAAATTCGGCATCGATTCCTTGTTCTCGAAAACTACGCATAAGTTTCACACCAAGCGTATCTCCAGAAACTTCACCAACTACAATGCCTATTTTAAGTTTTCGGTTTGCCAAGGTCATTTACCCAAGAATTTGAAATAATGCATTCTAGCATAGAGGTTTATCAATCTTGAACTTGATCTATATGTACTTACCAAGAGCAGCCACAGTACAAACTATCTAAAATTACACTCATTCACCATCTTTTAATCTAAATTAACAATGCAATTTGAATTGTAGCTTACATTTACAAACAATAAAATAAATGAGAATTATTTACATTATCCTTAATCTTATGAATATCCCACCTCGACCATTTAAGCTTACCGTAATCGCCTGCGCGATTTGTTATGCGAACCTCTCTCATGCTCAGGATTCAGAGGTACAATCTTTACAGACAATTCAAGTTAAAGCATCAAATGCTGAGCAGTCTTCTGAACAAACCAAAGCATATAATGTTAAGAACTCGAGTAGCGCAACCAAGCTTAATATTGAGGCTAAAGAAACTCCTCAAACCATTAACGTCGTTACTCGTCAGCAAATAGAAGATTTTGGTCTTACTAGTACCCGAGATGTTTTAAAAAATACCCCAGGTGTAACAGTATCTAATCAAGAAACTGAGCGAACTACTTATATGGCTCGTGGTTTTGAGATTTCAAATATATTAACTGACGGCGTAGGTTTTCCCCTCTCAGGTTATAACTATAACAATACGAATCCTGATACTTATTTCTATGATCGTGTAGAAGTTGTTAAAGGTGCTGATTCTTTAACTAACGCCTTCGGTGATCCAAGTGCAACAATCAATAATATTCGAAAACGCCCGACTCAGGAATTCCAAGCAAGTGGCGGTGTAAGTTATGGCTCTTGGGATACGCAGCGTTATGAAGCTGATGTTTCTGGCGCAATTATACCGAGTGGAAAAGTACGTGGCCGTATTATGGGCTATAAACAAACTGGTGATTCTTACCTTGACCGCTATTCTTCTGAGAAAAATGGTTTCGCAGGTATTATTGAAGCTGATTTGACAGATAGCACTTTACTTACCGCAGGTTATAGCCAAGAACAAAATAAACCTAATGCAAATAACTGGGGTTCTCTGCCTTTATTAGATGCCAATGGTAAACAAATTTCATATGATCGTTCATATAATCCAAACCCTGACTGGGCACACTGGGATAATGAAACTCAAAATGCTTTTGTTGAATTAAAGCAAAAAATTAATGACCTATGGACGGCTAAGCTAACTTACAACTATCTTGATACGAAGCATAATAGCCGTCTTCTCTATTACTATGGTTATCCAAAAGCTGACGGTTCAGGTGTTTCTCTAACTCCTTGGGGTGGCCAAGAACACCAAGAAAAACATGCTGTCGATTTTAATCTCGAAGGGAGCTATAAGCTTTTTAACCAAGAACATGAGGCATCTTTGGGCTATAGCTATGTACGTAATCATCAGCAAGATAAACAATCTACAGGAACGATTAACGATAGTAACGTTATAAAATCAACCACTACAGATTGGGCAAGTTGGACACCGCAATCTATAACTTGGTCGAATTTTACGGAAGCCGCAAACTATAAACAGAATATTAACTCCATCTATGCCGCGACACGCTTACATCTTAATGAAGATTTAAAACTTTTACTTGGTGCAAACTATGTCCAAGCTGAAAGTAAAGGTGAAAGTTATGGTTCACCAATGTCATATAGTGAAAGTAAAGTCTCACCATATGTTGGACTAACTTATAACTTTACACCTGAATATACAGGTTATATGAGTTACACCTCAATTTTCCGTCCTCAAACTGGTATTGATAAAGATACCAATCAAGCTTTAAAACCTATTGATGGTAAAAGCTATGAAATGGGCGTAAAAAGTTCATGGCTAGATGACCGTTTAACAGGAACACTTTCAGTATTTAAAACTGAACAAAATAATTACCCTTTACGCAGCTCTGATGGAAATCCACTTAATCGAAAAGTACCAACGAGTGATTTAGAGTCACAAGGTGTAGAAGTCAGTCTATCAGGTCAAATTACTGATAACGTAAATCTTTCTTTCGGCTATGCTCAATTTAGTATTAAAGATACAAAAAATGGTGGCGAGGCAAGAACCTACAATCCAAACCAGACACTTAACTTGCTAACCACCTATACTCCGCCAGCTTTACCTAAGCTGAAAGTTGGTGCAGGTTTACAATGGCAAGATGGGATAAAGTTATATGATTCAAATGTAAACAGTACGATCAAACAAGATGCATATGCTTTAGTCAATTTAATGGCAAGCTATGAAGTCAATGATCATATTACGCTTCAAGCAAATGGTAATAATATTTTTGACAAGAAATATTTAAATAGTTTCCCCGATGGGCAAGCTTTTTATGGCGCTCCAGCCAATTATACAGTTGCTGTAAAGTTTAAATATTAATACCGTAGCCAATCCCAATTTAGGGATTGGCTTTACTTATTATTCTTTGTTTATGTGTCAGTAAAGATGTCCAAAACTGTAAATCTCCCTGTGTCATATCGTATAAAAGTTTTCTATCGATTCTTGCTAGTTTTCGGTATGGGCTTTGCCTGTATGACGTATTTAAGTCTTGGACTCACTGGAATTTTCCTTTTGAATCTGGACAAAGCTGAGGCTATCTATCTTTCAGCATTTATATCGATTTTATTTTACGTAGTCTTTGTAATTGTTGGTTTCTGCATTCAATCATTAGTACGACTGACCATTGTATCAATCGCACTATTTGCCCTTTTCTTTATTGTGACACGGACGGTGGGTTATGCATAAAGGTATACGTCAATCTATGGCATGGCTACACTCATGGACTGGCTTAATTTTTGGATGGCTCGTGTTTGCCATTTTCTTAATGGGTAGCCTATCTTATTACCGCCACGAAATTAATTTATGGATGCAGCCTGCACTTGCGCAATATGAAGTAAAGCAAGATATTGCTATTAAAACAGCATATCAATATTTACAAGAAAACGCTCCAGACGCCAAATCTTGGTACTTAACTGTGGCTACACCAGAAAGTCCCGTCAACACCATGTATTGGGAAAAAGCTGACGGCGGTTATGGTAATGCCACACTTGATGCTAATACGGGAAAAGAACTTCAACTTTCGGCAACCCTAGGCGGAGATTTTTTTTACCGCTTCCATTACCAACTTTTTGGCATTCCAATAATAGTTGGGCGATTAGTCGTATGTCTTGCCGCATTTATTATGCTGATTGCTTTGGTTTCAGGCATTATTACCCATAAAAAAATATTCACTGACTTTTTTACTTTACGTACATTTAAGTCTCAGCGTTCATGGCTAGACTTTCATAATATTTCTTCAGTCATTGCTCTGCCCTTCTTTTTAACCATAACATTTACAGGCTTAGCTATTTTCTTTTATTTATATCTGCCTTGGGGAATGCAAAAACTTTACCCTGAAAACCCTTATCAATATTTTACCGAAATCCGCACAAAGACTATATTTGAGAATCAATCGATTCAACCTGCTCAAAACTTAGCTATTGAGAAGCTGCTGAGCCAAGTTCAACAAAGTTGGGGCAACCAACCTTTATCAACAATGAGTGTAAAAAATCCAAATACCAATCAAGCTCAAATTACATTTATTCAAAAAGAAGACCGCACTATTACTCGAAATCAGCCTCAAATTACATTAAATGCTTCAACTGGCAAAGTCTTAGAAGACACACGTAATAATAGCCCTATTGCAACATTGAATGCGGGTGTTTATGGCCTGCACATGGCAACATTTGCTCAGCCTTTACTTCGTTTAGGATTCTTTTTCTCAGGCATTTTAGGCTGTGTAATGATTGCTTCTGGTTTATTACTTTGGAGTCTTAAACGCCAAATTCAAAATAAAAATAGTCAGTTTCATTTCGGACACTATTTAGTTGACCGTTTAAATGTTGCAGCATTTGTAGGATTGCCTTGTGCAACTGTGGCCTATTTAAGCTCAAATCGATTGTTTACAGTCACGTCAACCACAATCAATTATGAAGTTTATAGCTTTTTCTTGGTTTGGTTAATTAGCTTAATCATTGCATTAATCACTAAAAAACAGCATTTGTGGCGAACTCAACTTAGCGTTTTTATTATGCTGTGTCTTGCACTTCCAATCTTAAATCTAATTTATTTACTTAAACATGAGTATGTTCAAAGCCTCAGTGATTATTGGACCTTTGCACGTGTAGATGTATTTTTGTGGCTATTTGCAGCTTTAGCCATTTTTATATTTTGCAAAATTCAACCTATCCAGCATAAAGCTGTCGCAAAAATTCAAAAAAAGCTGAATAAATTAAATACTGAGGTGAGCTCATGATTCTTATAGCTTTCATCTTAATTTTATTAGGGATGTATATGTTGTTTATGGCGAGCGAGAAATATCGATCGCCGAAATCAACAGGTCATTTCAAATCGTTAGCTCAAAAGTATTACCGATATTTCAAAATAGCCGCATTCATATTATTTGGTTTATGTGCATTTATTCTTATTCAACAATATAAATTTTCAATTGGTTTTGTCAGTTGGTGGATCTTTGCAACGCCATTAACTTTTCTTCTTATACTTTTAGTTAACCCACTAAAGTCACCAAAATAATCATTTTCTTTAAAAAATGATGAAAAATAGTACAAGCTAAGCAAAATTTTCGTTGCTTAGCTTTTTTTTGCATAAGTAAATCATTATTCATGACAACTGTTTATCTCTAAAAGGAATAAGATATCTGCGTTTCGTGATAAGTGGCGATAAAGATGTCTGGTGCTTTTGAATTTATCTTAGCGGGTATGTTAGTTGGTTTCTGTGTAGGGATTACAGGAGTTGGTGGTGGATCATTAATGACACCAATTTTAATTAGTCTTTTTAGAATTGAACCTCATATCGCGATTGGTACCGATTTACTTTATGCCGCAATCTCAAAATTTTGTGGATCAATGGTTCACGCTAGAAAACTCAATATTGTCTGGCCAATTGTTTTATGGTTAGCAGTAGGTAGTATTCCTGCATCTTTCGGTACTTCATGGGTACTTGAGCATTATTTAAGCCAGTCAACACACTATAAAGCTGTACTCACCATGGTGTTAGGTTTTATGCTGACCTTAACTGGTGTTTCCATCATTTTCCGTACGCGTATTGAGAAATTCTTTAATAAATTCAGAACTAAAGAAGTCACTCAAACTGAAAATGAGCAGTTGGCAATCCATAAAAAACGTAGCTTTATCGTGATTATGGGCATCATTTTAGGTGTATTCGTAACTCTTTCATCAGTTGGTGCGGGTGCATTTGGAATCATGGCACTTGTGATTATGTTCCCGAACTTACCTATGATCCGAATTATTGGGTCGGATGTTGTACATGCAGTATTGCTTACCTTAGTGGCTGGCCTTGGACACATGAGTGCTGGTAACGTCGACTTTACACTTCTGATGTGGTTATTGGTGGGTTCAATTCCAGCAATTATTATTGGAACATTAATTAGCTCTCGTATGCCTGAACGTTTAATCCGAAAAATTCTAGGGATTACCCTATTTGCCCTCGGTGTTAACTTTATGGTTCATCCAGTCAAAGCAAAACCGAAAGCACCTGTGGTACAACAACAAGCAGTAGTTGCCGAAAAAACAGGCAACTCGACTGAAAGATAGTAAAATCAATAGGATTTTTCCAATCTGAAATACCATGAGATGTAGTATTTTCATAATTATTTCATGGTATATTCAGTACACAAAACAACCTTTAGTATGATCGAACCAGTGACAGCAATGACTACACATTCAAATTCCGTTTCAAAGCCAGATATCGACGACGTTAATATTAAAAGCATTCAAACTCTTGTAACACCAAATGAGCTTAAGTCAGAACTTCCTTTATCTGATGTTGCTTCGCAAACTGTTCTAAAAGGCCGCGAAACTATTCGTAATATTTTAGATGGTTCAGATAAACGTTTGTTTGTTGTTATTGGTCCTTGCTCTATTCACGACCCAAAAGCTGCTCACGAATATGCTGATCGCTTAAAAGCGCTAAGCGAAAAGGTTAAAGATACCCTATATCTAGTTATGCGTGTTTATTTTGAAAAACCACGTACGACAATTGGTTGGAAAGGTCTAATCAATGACCCGGATATGAACGACTCATTTAACATCGAAAAAGGTTTACGTATTGGTCGTAAACTCTTGCTTGAGTTAAATGAAAAAGGTTTGCCATGTGCAACTGAAGCACTCGATCCTAACTCTCCACAGTACTACCAAGACTTAATTTCATGGTCTGCAATTGGCGCACGTACAACCGAGAGCCAAACTCACCGTGAAATGTCTTCTGGCTTATCTTCACCAGTTGGTTTTAAAAATGGTACAGACGGTGGCTTAACTGTTGCAACCAATGCGATGCAATCTGTTAAATATGGCCATAGTTTCTTAGGTCTAAATGAAGACGGTCAGGTTTCAATTATTAATACAAATGGTAACCCTTATGCACACGTTGTATTACGTGGTGGTAATGGTAAACCAAACTATGACGCAGGCTCTGTTGCAGAAGCAGAAAATGCTTTAGCAAAAGCTAAAGTGAGCAACAAAATTATGATTGATGCGAGCCATGCTAACTCAAATAAAGACCCGTATTTACAACCACTTGTTCTTAAAAATATTACTGAACAAATTTTAGATGGTAATAAGTCAATCGTAGGTATTATGGTTGAAAGTCACTTAAAAGGTGGACGCCAAGATATTCCTGACAATCTTTGTGATTTAGAATATGGCAAATCAGTAACTGATGGTTGTATCGATTGGGAAACTACTGAAAAGACATTGCTTGAAATGCATGAAGCTTTAAAAGATGTTTTACCAAACCGCTAATTCATCTTTTTAAGATTGAAAATTAAGCCCTCATTTTTTGAGGGCTTTTTTATTTTTGGATGAAACTCAAAATTAAAGTAAATAAAAATAACTCAAAACAAAAGCAAAAAGGAGTACGGTTTCACTTAGTTCAATCGCTGCACCAACTGTATCCCCCGTAATACCACCAATTCTTTTAATAAACAGATGTCTTAAATAAACGAGACTTATTAAAAAACTAATGATGGCAATAAGCCCTTGCAACTCCCAATACAAAGGTAATAGTAGAACGAACCCAGCGATTATCCATGAAGTTGTTTTAGGTAAGTGATCTGTTAAAGAACGCCCTAAACCTTTTTCACGGACATATGGCGTAGTTAAAAACAAAATAGACGGCACAACACGTCCAAGTACGGGGACAAAGACTAAAAATAACGTATGATGCTGTTCAATCAACACATAAATCAGTACAAGCTTGAGCAAACAAATAATAACTAAGCTGAGAACTCCAATTGGACCACAACTTGGATCCTTCATGATTTGTAAGGTACGTAGTTTGTCTCCAAAACCGCCTACCCATGCATCTGCCGTATCTGCTAGACCATCTAGATGTAATCCCCCTGTCAGCCAAATCCATAAAGTCATTATGATGGTAGCAAGCAAAATAACCGGTAATTTAACTAAAAGACACGAGATAAGAAAAAGAATGCCGCCAATAATCAGCCCGACCAGTGGATAAAACAAAATAGCTCGACCATTTTGTTGCGCCGTTGGCATTGTCTTTAGCTCAATAGGCAGAACAGTTAAAAATTGCAATGCAATCCAAAAAGGTGTCATATCCAAGTCTCTAACTGATCTATATTTAAAAGCAAATTGGATTATGAAGAAATAAAAATGGGAATAGCAATCCCTATTCCCATTAAAGACTTCAAAAACTGAAAATCTATTGCATTTGATAGCACTGTTTCAATTTGATGTAGTCGTAGTAAAAACTAGTTGGTGTATAACGTGCATAGTTACATGCAGATTTGAACAAAGTTTCTTTTTCGTTATAAAGCATTTTTACCAAAGTATTGCCTTGGCTATTTTGGTAAATATCCCATTGGACATTTGCCGCCATAGGTGAAACTACTTCACCACGCCATGCGCTGGTTGAGTAATTATAAGTCTGATGTAGTGGTAAAGGCTGCATCATATTATGTAAATCTAGGCTGGTTGCCAAAGGAATAATAATTTCAGCATGAGCAAACCGTAAAACTGCTTTGTAAGGCTGAGCTTTATTCACCACGGCATCAACTTGTTGGAACAGGTCCTGTTTAAGTCCTTGAGCAATTTCACTTGTGACTTGATTTGACTCTGTAAAACTTGGACCTTTTTCGTAAAAATCGTTTGCATCATTAAATTCAGCGTAGAATTTCGCAGCATCTAACGGCATATATTTATCAAAATCGATACCCTTTAACTCATCTTTCATGCCACCAGAAATTGAATAGAGCTCATAAATATAAGCTGCTGCATCAACTGCACTAGTAATTGTATTTTTACCCTTACCTTTTTCTGTAATTTGCTCACCTTTAGGTGAAGTTACCGTAAAGGATCCGGTATTGCTAAAGCTATAACCTGTTGTGCCCAGTTTTTTAATAAAGTCTGCTTTAAAAATCGGATTAAGTACAGTTTGGGCTATTTTTTCAGCTTCTGTATTTTTTGATAACTCATCTAACTTTTGGGCTAAATCTTTATTATTTTCTTCAAAATCTTGATAGGACTGACTAGCATCATAAATTTTCTGTTGGCTAGGACTCAATGATTGAACCAAGTCTTCGTCTGCATTCAAACTATGAAAATAAAGTTTAAAACGATCAACGCCACCATCTTCAACACTTGGAATACTTTCACTCGATAAATTGGTATAAGACAATGGAACAATTTTATCTTTCAGTGGCGGTCGTTGTTTGATGAGTTCAGCAGTGAAGAATTTTGCACTATCTACAGCACGATCCACTCCAGAACTTTGTACCAATATAGATGCTTGCGAGTTTAAAAGAGTTGGTAAGCGCTGTAATAAGCGATCGGCAATGCCGCGGTGTTCTAAAATACCAGTCATGGTTTCATTCCCATAACCATACTGGCGGATCCCTTCCACGCCATAACCTAATAAGATATTTGCCTTCATCATGGCTTCTAAATCAGCACCTAATTGCTCACCTAATGGTGTTAAGGCATTTTCTGCTTTTGCCTGTTTCCATAAATTATAAAGTGCCAAATCATATTTCAGACTTGAGAGACCTCTTGAACCATGACGTGCCACTAGCTCTGTAAAAACTGGCTGAAATCCATTCGGTGCTTTTTCATAGTTTTTTATTTCTTGTTGAGGTTGGTAAGGCGTTTTTGTTTGATAATATTTTGATTGGTTTGTAGATGGTGCAGTTTGAGCTTCTTGATCATCATTATTGTTACAGGCTACGAGTAATAGTGATGCGGCGAGCATAGTTGTTTTAAATAAAATATTCATAAGCCAGATGTGTGATTAATAAGAAATGCTATTAGCTTAGATATTAGCAATGACAGTTCTATTACACAGGCTAAAATAATATTGTAAAAATAACAACTTACAAGTGTATAAAAATAAATCTACTATCTTAACTTAAAAGTTACTTGACCATCTGTTTCATAAAATTCGAGTGAATATAATTTTCCAAGCTCTGCTGGCATTTTAAGTAAGTCATCTAGAGGTTGTTGTCTGGCTAAACAAGCCAATAGCTTAATCACACCGCCATGAGTAACAACTAAAGCATGCTGTAAGTTTTGCTTTTGCATATGCTTCAGCAAATCTTGAAAGCCTTTAAGAACCCTTATTTGAAACTGGTTTAATGTTTCTGCGCGAGGTGGACAATATTGACTCGGTTTTTGCCAAAAATTTGCAAGTAATTCGGGTGAAGTTTCATAAATTTGCTGAGTTGAGACGCCTTCCCAATCACCAAAATACATTTCCTTTAAGTCATGATTTAGAAGTAAAGGCAGCTGAGTTGTCTTCGCAAGTTGCTCAGCAAAACAAGCACAACGCTTTAATGATGAACTTATAATAACATCCCATGGCTGATTAGCCACTTGCTCAATGGTTGACTGCATTTGCTGCCAACCTTTTGCCGTTAACTCATCATCTAAATGACCACGTAAAGTATGGCTATATTGACTTTCGCCATGTCTGAGCAAATCAATTCTAAATTTACCCAATTTTATCCCCGCTTACAGCAGCTTCGGCAAATGTAGCCATCTGGTTGTGTAATACACATGCCATTTTAACCAATGCCAAAGCAGCGCCAGCACCACTACCTTCACCTAAACGTAAATTCATTTTTAAAATCGGCTCAGCATTGAGTTCTTGTAAAATACGTTGGTGGCCATATTCTGCCGATTGATGCCCAAAAAGCATCCAGTCAAGTACTTTAGGGTTCATCCGCACTGCGCATAAAGCAGCGACCGAACTAATAAAACCATCCACAATGATAGGTAAGCCCACCTGCGCACAGCGGATATAAGCCCCTGTAATTGCCGCAATTTCCAATCCACCAACTGCACACAGTGTTTTGAACGCATCGCCAGTAACATGTTTATGATGAAGTTCAATTGCCTTTTCAATTACTTCAATTTTATGTCTTAACTGATCTGCACCAATTCCAGTACCGACTCCGGTTAATTGCTCGGCAGTATCATTTAATAAAAGACATGCTAAGGCAGAAGCAGAACAGGTATTTCCAATTCCCATTTCACCAGCAATATAAATATCTGCACCTTTAGATTTGGCCGTGTCTACACTGTTTTTTCCTAACTCTAAAGCAGCAAGACATTCATCTGCATTCATTGCGGCTTGTTTAGCAAAATTTGCTGTGCCGACACGAATACAATGACGTTCAACCCCTGCATATTGATATGCTTCACCAACTGTACCGCAATCAATCACTTGTAAATGTGCTTGATGATATTTGGCAATGACACTAATTGCTGCGCCACCAGTCGTGAAGTTTTGTAACATTTGACGGGTAACGGCTTGAGGATATGCAGAGATATTTTCTTCAACCACGCCATGATCGCCAGCAAAAACTGTAATCCATGGATGGTTAATGTGTGGATGCGCATTTGATTGCAAACTAGCAAGTTTTACTGCTATCAGTTCTAGATCACCTAAAGCACCTGTAGGTTTGGTCAGTTGAAGCTGGTGTTGCTCAGCTTGTTGTTTTGCGTCCACATCAGGTTTCTGTACAGATTCTAACCACCAGTTCATTTTATTTCTCACCTTTTAAAATCATTGGAAAACCAGCCACACAAAACACAACCTTATTTGCAATTTGCCCTAGAGCTTGATGTAGTCTGCCTGCTTCATCGACAAACCGACGACTAATCTCACCGAGTGGCACAACGCCTAAACCCGTTTCATTACTTACTAAAATAATTTCTGACTGAAGCGTGGGTAAAACTTTTAATAGTTGCTCACACTCAAGTTGTTGAATATTTTGATCTTCTAAAAGTAACAAATTGGTTAGCCAAAGTGTTAAACAATCCACCAAAATAATTTGATTAGGGCGATCAATTTTTTGTAGAGCATTTGCTAAATTTAATGGTTCTTCAACCAAAGACCAGTGAGCAGGACGTTGATTTTGATGGTGTTCAATTCGATTTTGCATTTCTGGGTCAAGCGCTTGCGCCGTAGCAACATAAGTCACAGCTAATTGCATATTTATTGCTGTTTGTTCAGCCAGTCGGCTTTTGCCAGAACGGGCTCCACCCAAAATCAGTTGCAACATGAATCACCTAAGAACAAATGCTGAGATGGATATAACTTACCTTGTAAAGTTTGAGCTTGATAATAACCAAATGTTAAATGCTCAACTTTAAAGTCAAATTCAGTGTGTTTGTATTGTACAGGTAATTCAGAAATTTTATGTAAAATCAAATCACTACTATAGTCTTTTTTATACAACCCCAAAGTAATATGCGGACAATATTCTAAAGCCGCAATTTCATTAGAAACTAAACCTAACTTTTGGCGTATCTGAGATAAGATATTTTCGGTGTCTCCTATTTCTACAAATAAAGCACTACTAAAACTATCGACTGAACCAATTTTTAAATAAAACGGAGCAAAATCTTCTTTTCTTAAGATTTCTCTTTGCTGTACAAACTCACCAAAACTAAAGTCATCACCATAAATTTTAGTTTCGTTAGTTAAGAATCCACATATAAATAATGTGACATGATATTGGCGATGATTAGGTTCTATTAAAAATTCTGAAAAATGTGCACGCAAGGCATCTAAATAATCAACTATTTTTTGATCATTAATTTCTAAATACCATAACGCATAATTTTGGCGCCCAAGATGCCACTCAGGATAATCCCGTATAGATGTTGGCATCATGAACGTCGAGGGTTTTAGCAACACAGCTTTAATTCAAAATCATTAAGTTTTTGTATTAAAGCATGTTTGCCTTTCAGTTGTAGAGCATAATTAAAAGGATTTAGGCATATTGAGTTCGCGCTTTTTGTGAGTTGACAATATTCATGTTTAAAGGCTGTTTGCCTTGTTCAGAAAATAAATATTGAACTAATTGTGTTAACTCAACTTCAAGTTGTGCTTTTTGAGCAGCACTCATATCCAGTTTTTTAACTTGCTCGTGCAAATGTTTAATTGCATCAGTCTCTTCAATTTCTAAAAATTGAATCGCATAGGCATAACCCAAAGCAGCACCTTTTAATAGGTTTTTATAAGGTAAATCATGTGCGATATTTAACTCAATTGATGCGATTACTCTTTCATTATGAGTTAACTTGCGAAGTGGATCTCGTGCCACTCTTTGACAAGGATCTTTAAAAGCATATTCACATGAGTCTAGAAAGCTTTGTGCCATGCGGTCCAGATCTTTTGCATAATTAGGTAATACAATTGCAAGCCCTTGCTTTACTTCTCTAATTAAGTTTTCTGCAAACACTTTAACTGAATGATCCCCCATGGCAACACCAATAGACTCATAACCTAGTAAAGATGCGTACCAAGCAAGCATGGCATGCACGCCATTCCATAGTCGGTTTTTGATTAATTGAATGTCTGTAATCTGATTCACCAAGACAACTTGACGCAACTTTTCAAGTAAAGGGCTGCCTTTTTCTACATAAATTGGCATATCCGTTTCGCTATGAAACAGAATTAGATCCATGCTTTGTAATATATGGCCTGGCTGAAAATTACGGCGCATGTTATCAACATATAAAGATGCCTGATTTTGCTGATCTTGAGTCAATTTATTACAGTCTTCAATTTCGATTTGTTCCTCGTTTTCCACATCTTCTAAATGCTGTTCAAGAAAATTATGCTTAATACGAAGTTGGCGATATAAATTTTGATTAGATAGCTTTGAAACCATGCGGTTTACAACGGTGTCGCAAAAGTAATGTTCTTTTAAAATATGCTCAGTCACATCTTCATCGTTGGTCAATTCTAGTAGAGCTTCTCTAAGATGTTTCATAACTAAATATTTCGCACCGACTTTATTTAAAATAATTAGAAAAGTTAACGGTTCAATACATGTTTCAAGTGATGAGTTAAAACGTGCATATAGCCCTTTTGCAATTATTTTTGCCTCAACTTCGATGGCCTGTTCGGGTAAACACAGTGCGATCAAACTTGAATGGGTATACATCTCCAACATTTGTTGTTCATTTTCAGAATCAACAATGGTCATATTCTCAATACGTTCATCATAAGAAAATTGCCCATAGCGAATGCTATATGTTCCAAATGCATTCACAGCTTCGCGAAAAAGACTATTACGTGTTGAAGCAATAATTTTTTTTGGTTTTGTGTACCCATCCCAATGTGACAAGATTTGCGCTACGTAACCACCGCCAATAGCACCAAAACCATGTATCCCAACTGTAAGTTGATTCAGACTTTGCGGAAAAGGTTCCTGCATTTCCGGCATGTCCATAACAGGGATAAATTGGTCGAGATCGGTTAAAAAGTCATACATCTGATCATAATAAAAATGTGCTTTTTCCAGCATTTCGTCATTTGGTTCTTTAATATCTTTTAATAAAATCGTTAAACCTTTTGAAGTGTGAGCTGAAGTTAAACCATTTTCAGAATCTTCAAACATAAGACACTGGTTAGCGTCCAAGTGAAGTTGACTAGCAGCTTTTAAAAAGATTTCTGGATGCGGCTTTCCTTGCTCTACTTCATCACCACAGGTAATCACATCAAAAAATTTATAAACATTCGCATTAATTAAATATTCTTCGGCAATTGCCCTACGGCTTGAAGTCGCAACAGCCATTCTTAAACCAGATTTTCGTAAACGTTCTAAAACTTGAACCAAACCTTTTTTAATCGGTACGCCGTGTTTTCGAATATATTCGAGCTCCATCTCATCAGCTTTTTTTCGAATTTCTTTATATGGAACATTTACGCCATATAGACGTTGAGCCAGTTGCTCAGCAGTAGTTGCACTTAAGCCTAAACATTGCATTAAATATTCGTGTGAAAACTCCTGTCCAATGAGTTCTTGAGATGCCTGTTGCAATGTTTGAAACCGTAATCGCTCAGTGTCAAACATTGTCCCATCCATATCGAAGATAGCTCCGTGAACAGGTTTTCCATGAAAAATAAGCACGTTTTTACCTCTTTTTTTGATCATGTTTTATTCAGGGTATACAAAAAAATGGCTAAAAAGGTAGGATGTTAATAAATGAAACATTAGTGGTTATTTTTTAATCAAAAACATACTCGATCTGTTACTGTATAGAGTTAAATGTCCAAAAGAGTTGAAATGTATAAATAACTATGAACCTAACTTTAATTACAAAAACAGCAGGCCATCCTCGCCTACTGCTTTTGATTAGTTCTTTTTGTTGCGCTGATAATGTTTATTTTTCTTTGTTCCATTTACCGCTAGTTGAACCTGCCTATTTTTATAATATCCTGCAGGCGCTCACATACCAGAAATCAACTCATCTTTTTCAACACCATTGTTATTGGAGTCTCTGGTATAACTTTAAATCGCCTAAAACTTAGCATTACAGTAGTAGACGTTAATCTTAATTACTAGAACGTTTCTCAACCTTCAATATGGATATTGATAATCATTTACATTTAATAATGCAAGTTTATTTTATTTTTTTTTTAAATTTATTAAGGAATACCTATGATTTATAGATATTCCCTATCTCACTTCACATTAATAATTAAATGTATAACTGAGGCCGTAAGTACGCCCTTCAGCTGGTATACTTTCTACAAGACCATATACTTTTTCTGCTTGTTGACTATAAATAGTTCGATAGTCTCTATTCCAAACATTATATACACCAAAATCTATACGTCCTTTCCAAGCTGGAAAATGAGCCAAAACATCCATCGTGCTATAGCCTTTAATTTTTACAGCTGAAAGTGAACCATCTTTTACTGCTTCATTTGTACCTTTTATAGCAAGAATTTGCATACGAGCACCATATCCTTCATCACTGTTCCACTCGGCAAAAACAGTACCTTTGATTGGTGAAACTTGAAAAGCATTCAACTCTTTCCATTTACCATCCGTATCTTTATATTGACCTCGCGTATAACCCAGTGTTCCCCCAACTTTAAACTCTTCCATAAATGGGTAGGTCGCCGTTAGTTCAGCACCATATACACGTTGGTCTTTGTCCATAACCTCAGCAACAGTTTCTTTATTACTGTTCTTGTAGAATTGAACAACTTTATCTGAGGTATTATAGAAACCTGTTATACCTAGATTTAGGCTTTGCTCCCCTTGTAAACGCCAGCCTAGTTCATAGCTGTTTACACTAATAGGTTGGATATTCGCTGTTGAGATATTAAATGCATCACGCATCATCCGTTGTACATCTGGAAAACTAAAACCTTGAGAGAAATTAGCAAATATTTGCTGCTCATCTGTTAATTTATATATCGCTCCCAAATTAAATAAAACAGCATCGTCATTTACAGATCCGCTTGGCTGTATCCCATTTTTAGTCGAGTACTGTTCTGTTTCAGCTTTAATATATTGATAACGAGTACCAGCCTGGACATTCATACGGTCTGTTAAAGCGTAATCACCTTGTATAAAAACGCCAGCACTTTGAATTGTTGTATTTGGACCGGCATCGGAAGTTTTACCTGTAGGTTTATAGGTCAAACCTGTATTAAATGCTGTGAAATGCTCGTAGTGTTGTTGATCTTTTTCATGTTCATAATCTAAGCCATAAGTTAGATTAAGATCACGATTCATAATATTTAAATCACTTTGTATTGTTGAACGCAGACCAGCCACTTTGATTTCAGATTGAGATTGTTTTGCTTCTGTACCTTCCCCTCCTAAAAAGACTGGAAAGAAACGAGCATCTTCTTTACGGTAATATCCTTCTAAATTTAAGACCTGACCTAAAATATCTTTATTTTGGTATTGAGTGTTGAATGCATAGCGCTCTGTAAAAGGCTGATTAGATATTTCTAAACCCTTTTTCCCAATATATGAGTTAGGCGCTCCTCCATAAATATAATTTTTCCCATAATCAGGACCATAATTCGTATCTTGTTCATCTTTATAATATTGCGAACCCAAACTTAGTGATTGGTAATCAGTTAAATCTATATTTATACGACTATTAATATCAATTGTATCAGTATCAGGACGGCTACCTTGCATAGGTGCTATAGCAATACGATCACCATGGCTATCGAACTGAGATCCGCGACTAGTGAAATTAGCCCCTAAAAAACCATTTATATTATCTTTATTAAATGAAATAGATTGGCCAATTTCATAAGCTAGACTATCACTTCGAAATGTATCGGAAGACGTAATACCAAGTTTAGTTTCAAAACTTACTGGTTTAGTCGAATCAGCACGTTTCGTAATAATATTAATAATCCCGCCGGTAGAACCTGATCCATAAATACTTGTAGCTCCTGAAAGAACTTCAATACGTTCAATCATGCCTGGACTAATACTATTTAGTTGCCGAGCAACATCGCGTGAGCCATTTTGCGATACGCCGTCAATCATAATCATGACATCACGACCACGCATTGTTTGCCCATAGTTGGTAGTTGTTCCACTACTCACCCCAAGTGATGGAACCAACTGAGCCAGTATATCGGCAATTTTTCGTCCAGCAGTTGCCTGTTGTTCAATTTGCTGCTTTTCAATCGTTTGAACTGTGCCTGCAATTTCAGCAATATTTTTTGGCGTCCTTGTCGCCGTCACTATAATTTTTTGCAATTGAGCTACAGGCTTTTGTGTCGGTTGATTATTAAGGGCTGCCTTTTCAATATTTGTATTTGCATAAACCTGCTGCGCAAACATTGCTGCTAGAGCAATACAACAAGGATTTAATTTAAAATATCGTGATTCAGCACACATCAGATGATTTGAGTTAGCCCCAACCTTTTTGTATCGATGCATTTTCCCTTTCTCCAAACCCAAAAGTTATTAGATAGTTATAAGGCTCGAAATAATACTAAATATAAATAATAATGAGAATTGTTTTTATTAAAATAACTTGATTTAATACTACCTATCTTAAAATTAGTTAATTTAATGAGATAAGAAAAAGATTTATTTTACTCATCAAGTACATCAACAAATTGAGCATTTAAGAGTTGTGCTAGATCTTTCGGGTTTAAGCCAATATCTAGTCCCCGTTTTCCTCCACTCACATAGATTTTGCTGAACGCTTGTGCAGATGCATCAATAACGGTTTTTAAACGCTTCTTTTGACCTAAAGGACTAATCCCTCCGACCAAATATCCCGTTAAACGTTCAGCGTCTTTTGGATTGGCCATTTGCAATTTTTTGCAGCCAAACGCCGTAGCCACTTTTTTTAAATTTAATTGATGATTAACTGGCAATACTGCAACAAAAAAATTCTTATCATCGCTAACCATCAATGTTTTGAATACTTCCCTTACATCTAAATTTAGTTTTTCTGCTGCTTCTAATCCAAAACTTTTAGCATTTGAATCATGTTCATATTCATGAATAGAAAATTCGATTTTATTACTTTTTAACAGTCTACATGCAGGAGTCATAATAAATAGTGTTATAGATGAAATTATTTGGATTATAGTTTTTTTAGAAAATTTTTTAAATTTGCTTAGGCTATTTACAAGAATTACATAAAAAATCAAACAGCAACTGAATAAAAAATAATCTCAACTTGATATTCATGGCTCGACTCCATATATTTTATTTAGATTTAAGTCTGAGCTGACAATTTTATGAGTTATAAACACAACAATCTGATGGCTATGCGTCACCGTTTTTGGGATGAATCATCAGATTCTGTATTAAATGAAAAGCAATTTTTGCAGCAGACGTTAATTGAACAAGGTATTTTTAATAACGCAACTCTTGATGATGTTAAGTACTTCTTTTACACCCTTCCTAGCATCATTATAGTAAAAGCTCATGCACTTGGTTTTATGCATGATTCAGTCAAACAGATGTTATTGCAACATATTCAGACCAATCGCCTGCATTTGATGCAGAGATCTGAATTAAAGATTCAATTTAAAATGTAATTTAAGTTTTTGTGAAAGATCCGTTTTACCCTAGTTTTACTCACCTGAACGCTGTAAGTTTCTTAAATTTTAAAATTGCTTAGGCTATTTTAAAGTTAATGAAATAAAGATAGCCATTTCGACTGATCATTCAGTCTGAGAGAACTATTTTAATACGCTCAAAACATGTAATATTCGTTACAATTTTAGATCACCAGCGTTTGGCTGCATGATGCGCATAGGATTCTATTTTCATGTCAAATCAGAAAGATAAGCTTAAGAGTTTAAAAACTTCTTCCATGGATCGACGCTTATCAATCGCGAAAGCTTCTTTACTTGCAGGAACACGTTGGGCAACTGCAAGTGCCTCTTCTTTATTTTCTAATGAGGAAGAAAAAGAAAAGAAACGCAAAAAAGCGATGAGCGAGCAAGCTAATTATCTGGTTTCTGAAATAGGTAAACTTAAGGGTTCTATTGTTAAGATTGGCCAAATGATGGCCCTTTATGGTGAGCATTTTTTACCTGAAGAAATTACACAAGCATTAAACACCTTAAATAACCAGACAGTTGCTTTAGATTGGCCTGCAATTAAGCCACATCTTCAAGAGCAATTGGGCGCTAAATTAAATGATTTAACAATTGATCATGAGCCAATTGGTACGGCCTCTCTCGCACAAGTACACCGTGCAACGCGTAAATCAGATGGTTTAGAGTTAGTTTTAAAGATTCAATATCCGGGCGTTGCAAATGCTATTGACTCCGATATGAGCTTGTTTAAAAACATGCTTAAACTGACGCGTATGGTTCCACAAACCCGTGAATTTGATCAGTGGTTTGATGAAGTACGTGAAATGATGCATCGTGAAGTTGACTATGATGTTGAAGCTGCCACTACTCGTCGCTTTGGTGAACGCTTAAAAGATGATGAGCGCTATATTGTTCCTACAATTGTAGATGAATATTGCACAAATCAAGTGCTCTGCATGACTTTTGAACGTGGTGTGCCAATTAATAGCCCTGTGATGTTGTCATTACCTCAAGAACGTCGTAATCAACTCGGTGAAGCGTCATTAGAGATTGCGGTTCGTGAAATTTTTGAATGGGGTGAAATGCAAACTGACCCTAACTTTGGTAATTACCTTGTTCGTTTAGGTAATGGCCAAGACATTCAAGACAAAATTGTATTATTAGATTTTGGTGCTATTCGCCAGTTTGATGAACACTTGCTATCAGTTGCCCGTCAACTCATTCAGGCAGGTTATCAACATAATAAAGATGCAATGGTCAAAGCCATGACTGGTTACGAGTTCTTTGATGCGATGCCTGAAAGTATTAAACCAGGTATGGCTGATGTCTTTTTACTTGCAACAGAAGCATTCAGTACTCCTGCAAATAACCCAGATATGCCCGCTGGTCTTATGGATGAACACGAACGTTATGACTGGAAGAAAAGCCAGCTCCATAGCCGTGTTATGCAACAAGCTAGTAAATCCATGGCTTCACGTTATTTTTCGGTTCCGCCAAAAGAGTTTATGTTTATTAGCCGTAAATTCATTGGAGCCTACACATTTATGACGGTTATTGATGCAAAAACCAATGTACGACGTATGATTCGTAACTTTGCTTGATTTAATGAAAGACTAGAATGATTCTATGTCATTCTAGTCAATCCTTCTCGACTCCCCCAATATTAAAATCACTTTAAATAAATAAAATCAAAAACTTATAATTTTATTATTTTGTATTTACCATTTATCTACTCATTTTTCGAATGTCAGTAACGACATAGTTTTTTAATATAAGGCGTGTCAGCATAAAACAATAACAATGTGTTAGGACACCATAATCATGACAAGTATGATCAATAAAGCTCAGGGTTTGGGTTTATCGCTGATCACCAGATTGGCTGGAAGCGATGTACTTGATCAACTCAAGTTGCGTAAATTTGTTGAAAAATCTCTTTATCAAGGTTCAAAAGCTGGCTTTAGAGCATTAACGCAGACTCAAAAAGCGTTTAAGCCCAAGCAAATCTCTCAACAACGTTTACCTCGCCAACAAAAAAATTTATTTGATTTAAGTCTAACCGAAGAACAACAAATGACTTCTGAAGCAATGTCTCAATTTGCTCAAGAGGTTTTATTGGGGTTAGCTCATGATGCCGATCAGGAAGCTCAGTTTCCTGAAAGTCTTTGGCAATATGTTGAAGATTTAGGACTTAACTATTATGCACTTCCAGAAGCACTCGGTGGAGTAGCAGCCGAACAAAATATCGTTAGTAACTTATTAATTGCTGAAAAACTAGCTGAAGGTGATTTCAGCCTTACAGCAGGATTACTCAGTACATTTAGCGTTATTAATGCAATAACACGTTGGGGTTCTGCTGAAGTTCAGTCGATGTACCTACCATGTTTTGCAGAAGACTCAGACATTACAGCAACTTTTGCTGTTCAAGAAACAACTCCAGCATTTAATTCTTATGCTTTAAAAACAAAAGCATCACTTGAAAATGATCAGTTTTTTATTGATGGTGAAAAAACATTAGTGATTTTAGGCGACTTAGCTGATGTATTTTTAGTAAGTGCAGACTTTAACGGTAAACCAGATGTATTTGTCGTGCAGTGTAATGAAACAATTTCAATAAAAAACACTCCGGCCATGGGCCTTAAAGCGACAGAAACAGCAACTCTTCGCTTTAATCACACTCCTGCTCTACGTTTAGGTGCGACAGATTTTGATTACACAGCCTTTGTAGATTTAGGCAACTTAATGTGGTGTGCAATGGCTGTAGGTACATGTGAAGCTGTAAAAGCTTATTGTATTAAATATGCCAATGAACGAACTGCATTCGGCGAGCCAATTTCTCATCGACAAAGTGTCGCTTTCATGATTGCAGATATGGCTATTGAAATTGATGCAATGCGTATGTTGATTTTAAATGCAGCAAGCCTTGCAGAGTCAGGCAAGCCATTTCACCGCGAAGCTTACTTAGCTCATCTACTTTGTGCTGAAAAATCCATGAAAATTGGTACAGACGGTGTGCAAATTCTTGGTGGACATGGTTTCACAAAAGAACATCCAGTTGAACGTTGGTACCGCGATTTACGGGCTACTGCAATTTTACAATCTGGCTTACATGCTTAAATGATCAATCAGAGGATACTTTAATGAATTTACAAAATCCAAAAAAATTCAAAATGATGATTGATCAGGCACATGATGTTGCGATCAATGTTTTACGCCCTATTTCTCGCAAATATGATAAAGCTGAACATGCATATCCAAAAGAACTTGATATGCTTGCCTCCCTCATTGATGGCATGAATGAAGGTGGTGAAGGAATTAATGCTGGTGCTGCGGGTGCTGGAAAGCGCGGTGATACCGACAATGAAGGTATTCGCAATGGAACCAACATGTCGACCGCTCTTGGAATTATTGAGATGTGTTATGGCGATACAGGCTTATTACTGAGTATGCCTCGTCAGGGTCTTGGAAACTCAGCAATTGCTGCTGTGGCAAATGATGAACAATTGGAGCGTTTCAAAGGAACATGGGCAGCAATGGCCATCACAGAACCTGGTTGTGGCTCCGACTCTGCCGCTATCCGTACCACAGCAACCAAAGATGGTAATGACTATATTTTAAATGGTGAAAAGATTTTTGTGACCTCTGGCGAACGTGCAGACTCTGTCGTTGTTTGGGCCACACTTGATCGTAAACTTGGCCGTGCAGCGATTAAATCATTTGTAGTGCCCAAAGGTACGCCTGGCATGAAGGTCGAACGTCTCGAACATAAATTAGGAATTAAAGCATCAGATACGGCAGTGATTAGTTTTATTGACTGCCGTGTACCTGCTGAGAACCTTTTGGGTAATGCCGAAGTGGATGTTGCTAAAGGTTTCGCCGGAGTAATGGAAACTTTTGACAATACTCGGCCTTTAGTTGCAGCAATGGCAATCGGTTGTGCAAAAGCTTCACTAGAGCGTATTAAAGAGATTTTTAAAGATCAGCTTGATCCTGATTACTCGACTCCCTACCTACATGCTTCTAACCTTGCAGCTCAAATCTACCATATGGAGGCTGAATGGGAAGCTGCTCGTCTGCTCATGTTAAAAGCAACATGGATGGCTGATAACAAAAAGCCAAACTCTAAAGAAGCTTCTATTGCAAAAGCAAAAGCAGGTCGTGTTGGTAACGAGATCACTTTAAAATGTGTCGAGTTAGCAGCAAGTGTTGGCTATAACGAAGACGAACTACTTGAGAAATGGGCACGTGATTCAAAAATTCTTGATATTTTTGAAGGTACTCAGCAAATTCAACAATTAATTATTGCGCGTCGTGAGCTTGGTAAATCTTCAAGTGAATTAAAATAAGAGCATCGCAAGGGAGTTTAAATTCCCTTGCTGCTTAGTACTACCATCTATAGGCAAAATAAAAACCCTCTAATCACATGATTAGAGGGTTTGGTATTTCAGGAATATATATTATTTATTCAACTTTTATGTTTCTAATGATTGATCTACTGCACCAAATTTTTTGAAGATTTTTGCACGTCTTTTTGGTGAAATATTCGCTTTATTCAAATCACCTTTATAGTGATCAAAAACTCGCTTATCCATTATTTTGAACCACAACGAAGGAATTAACGCAGGTAATAACATACTTGCATAACCACTTGGTAATTCTGGTGCCTCATCAAAATGACGTAATGCTTGGAATGGACGAGTCGGATAAGCATGATGATCTGAGTGACGCTGCAACTGGTACAGAAATAAGTTTGTTACTACGTTATTGTTGTTCCAGCTATGCTCTGGCATTGTGCGCTCATATTGACCATTTTCTTTTTTCTGACGTAATAAACCATAATGTTCAATATAGTTAATAATTTCAAAAAGACTAATGCCATAAAATGCTTGTGTCGCTAAATATGGAATTGTACTTTTACCAAAAATTCCAACCATAGAGGCATGAAAAGCAGCACTCATTCCCCAACCTTGTAATAATTCATTATCTGCTGACCAGAACTCTTTTCCTTTACGTTTTAAACGATTCTTCTCAATTTCAATTGCAGACTTAAAAGAACCTACAACTGTACGTGGCCAGAACTCATAAAATGTTTCGCCCATACGTGAAGAAGCCGGATCTTCAGGAGTTGCTGCACGTTTATGGTGTCCATAAGGATGTTCGATACGGAAATGGTTATAACCTGTAGGAACCAAAGCAAGATGAGATAAAATATGATCAATACGATCATGCTTATGGCTTAATTCATGGGCTGTATTAATTGCAATACCATTAATTGCACCCATTGAAATACCAAGCAAAATTTTATCAATAAATGAAGTAGTTTTACGGCTTGTTAAATAACATGCGTAAACGTTTGCTGCATATTGTAATGGGATAAAGCTCTTCACTAAACGTGAGTAATACGGATCTTTTTCAAGAAGCTTAATTTCTTCATCGGTTGGATTACGTGCATCCTTCCCAATAACAGTATCAATTGCAGGGATCACAACATGTAATAAAAGTGGACCACCTAAAGCGAAAACTTTTTTTAATGGGCGTGGACCAAAATGGTAACCAGCTAAAATACCTAAACCAATTACAGGTAGAGCTGGACTAATCATCCATAAATAGCGCTTACGATCTATCTCACGCATAGACGCTGGCACTGGCATAAGTTCTTGCTGAACATTTACTGGTGCATTCATAGTCATATTTCCTTTTTCTATATATCTATATAGTTAAAGAAATAGTACTTACTTAACAGTAGTAACCGTCCAAAAAACCTATTTCAAAGTCTTTGGCATTTTCTTCCACTTTTTTGTCCTAAAAACACATGTTGATCTATTCTCATAGCTCACTATAATTTTATTAAAATAATGATTGATCATTTAAAGATGGATGCACTAAGTAAATTTTTTGATGATATTCACCTTAACAAGTCTGAATACATCTATTTAAAAGCACAAGGAGAATGGGCTTTTAAAACACAAGATCAATCTGCTTTACTTGCTTATATTGTTTTAACTGGTTCAGTATATATTCAACTTAATGCGTCAGAAAAAATAATTGCCACAGCTGGTGATATTATTTTAATTCCTTCTGGAAAAGCACATAATGCCACCGACTCAAAATCAACAGCAACTAAATTAGTAGATTCTCTAGATATTACTTCACTTTTTAATGGCCATAGACAAGACGCGATCGAGTTTGGTACTTCTTCTCCAGATAAAACATTATTACTATGTTTACGCTGTCAGATCGATACTCATATGGCAGGTCCTTTGATTAATGCATTGCCTTCTATCATGCATATTCAGCACGAAAATCAAACCAACCCACCAGAATGGCTACAAATTGGGCTTTATTTTTTAGCAATTGAAACTCAAAAAATCAGGCCGGGACATGACAAAATTATTGATCATTTAGTCAGTATTCTTCTCATTGAATGTATTCGTGATCATGTTCAACAAATGACAGATCAACAAAACTGGCTAAGTGCGTTAACCCATCCTGAATTGAGTAATGCCCTATCCGCTATTCATAGCCAACCAGAAGTCGCTTGGACAGTTGAATCTTTAGCAGAACGATGCTGTATGTCACGATCCAAATTCGCAAATCTATTTAATAGTATTATTGGGGAACCACCTCTAACTTATTTGCAACATTACCGTTTTCGTTTAGCAAGTCAGTACTTACGCACAAGTAATTTTTCAATTCAGCAAATATCAAACAAAGTCGGCTATTCATCCGAAACTGCTTTTAGTCAGGCCTTTAAAAGAATTTTTGATTTATCACCTAAACAATATCGACAGCAATATATCGAACATCATCTTGATTAATAGAAAATAAAAAAAGCGCCGAAGCGCTTTTTTTATTTGATCAAATTATTATTTAATTTTTGCATGTGATTTTAAATATTGGCTGTAATCTTCCAATATTTGTTGGCCACGAGATTGACGATAAAGTTGTTTTAGCTGTTGTAATTGATCAGCAGGAATAGCATTAGCGGCTGATGAATTTACATTTGAAACTGCAACGACTACCAGCTCATTTGGTAAGTTTGCTGTTGTAACAGACCACATACCCGGTTTAGGGGTAGCTAAACTAAATGCTGCACGTTCAATTTCACGCTTTAAACCCTGTGAACGACTAAATACGCCTGCTGATTCAAATGCGACTTTATTTTTAGCAACTACTTGTTCTGCTGGTTGAGTTTTAAACTCAGTCAACATGGTAGCAATTTTTGCTTGGGCTGCTTTACGCGCTTTTGCATCGATAACTTTGGCTTTTGCTTCATTCATCGCTTGCGCTAATGGTTTTACACCAGCTGCGTGGTAATCACGTACTTTAACCCATACCGTATCACCATTTGCTAATTGAATATTAGATGATGCATTACGGTCACCATTTTTCACATCATCATTAAATAACTTAATTTTGACACTTGGATCACTTAAATATGGGTTTTGAGTTGCTAAAGTTACACCATTCAATGATTCAACTTTTGCACCTTTTACTTCTTGTACAACAGCTTCTAAAGAATCATTACCAACAATTGTTTCATTCAAACTGTTTACGGCATCTGAATAAACAGTAGCAACTTTATTCTTTTCAACCTCAGCCGTTAAACGCGCTTTCTCAGCTTCAAATGAAGGGATTTGGTTAGCTTGAGTTTCTGCTTCAATAATATGATAACCATATTGTGTTTTTACTGGTTGCGAAACTTGTCCATTTTTCAAACTTAAAACAGTTTTATCAAATGCATCCGAGAAAACGCCTGGAGCATATGCTTCAACTAAACCACCTTTTGCTTTTGAACTAGGATCTTCAGAGAACTGCGATGCAGCTTGTGCAAACGAAAGACCACCCTGAATTTTCGCATAAACTTCTTTTGCAAGTTTTTGAGCAGCTGCATCATCACGAGCATCAGTAGTAATTAAAATATGCTTTACAGTTCGTTTAGCATCTTTTTTCTGAGTTTCAACAAACTTTGCATAAGCTTGCTGAAGTTCAGCTTCAGTTGCAGGCGCTGGTTTAGCCATCATTGATGGAGATAAGACAACATAATCAACATCAACCGAAGCCTGTTGCTTAAATTCATTTTGATGCTTGTTATAGTAATCTGTAGCTTCTTGATTAGATGCAGTTAAACCTGTTTTGTAAGCATCTAATTTAATACTAGCTAAATGTAACGTACGTTGTTCAGTTTGCAAATTCGCAATTTGCATTAAATCAACTTTGCTTACTAAAGAGTAATCAGCAAAGGTTGACGTTAACATTTTCAAAGCATGATCTTGACGTAGGCTTGCTATTAAACCCTGACTCGTCATGCCAATAGAACGTAAGTAATTTTCATAGAGTTTTTGTGAGAATTGACCATTCTCTTGCAAACTAGGCTGCTGAGCTAACATTTGCTCAATTTGAGCATCACTCAAAGAGATACCTAATTTTTCTGCTTGCTGTATTAATAGATTACGTGACACCAAAATATCGAGTGCCTTAGCCTGAATAACAGGTAAATTAAGTAAACTTTCATCCCCTTTAACAGCAGCTAAATATTGTTCTTTGTAAGACTGAGTTAAAGTTTCAAGGTCTTTTTTAGATATTTCTTGGCCGTTTACTGTTTTTGCAACATCAGCCTTGTTTCCCCTATTAAAATATCCTTCAATACCTACAAGTGCTAAAGGGGTCAAAAACAAAATTAGAAGGACTTTGCCGAGCCAACCCTTAATGACTGTACGAAACGATTCCATAAGTATTCCAATATTTTATTTCGAGGAGAATTTTAACTGAAAAACCACAATCAATGAATGAGCAATATTGGTCAATTCAGATATTTAATAAAAAACGCGCCTATATTGGCGCGTTTATTCATCTTAAAAGATTAAGCTACTGAATCTTTAAGACCTTTACCAGCTTTAAAGCTAGGTACTTTTGTTGCTTTAATTTGAAGCTCTTCACCAGTTTTAGGGTTACGACCAGTACGTGCAGCACGTTCTTTAACGCTGAAAGTACCAAAACCAACTAAAGTTACTGTGTCACCTTTTTTAAGTGCTTCAGTAATTGACGCAATTGTCGCATCGAGTGCCTTGCCTGCATCAGTCTTAGATACTCCCCCTTTTTCAGCAATTGCATCGATTAATTCTGATTTATTCATGAATAAAACATCCTCTTAATATCGTTTGTTTAAGGTCCAAGGCTATAGTTTAAAAGGCCATGACGCCTTTATAGCAATGCTTTAGGGGAAAACGCAATACTAGAGCAGGGCTTTTAGCAAAAATAAATGCTAAAAAACTGTTATATATTTGCTAAATCCCAACATTTTTTTACTTTTTATTCAATTTTGCTTTCAACTGTTGATTTTCTTCTATTAAAGCATCCACTTTAATATGCAGTTGTACAAGCAGCTGTTCGATGTGTTGCAAATCCTTCGGCGTCACCAATCCAATACGGTTTAAAGAGTGATTAACACTCGTATCAAGAATCTTTTCTACTCTGTCTTTTGTTTCAGATACAGATTCTTTTGCTTTTTCTGTGACTTTGCCAACAGTATTATCTGCCAAGTCTCCAGTTTTTGATTCTAGCTCCTCACCCACTTTAACCAAAGAATCAAAAAGCTTATTTCCCTCCTCTTCCGCACGTGAAAAAGCACCAAGTCCTGCTAGCCAAATTTGCTTAGTATACTTCCTAAAATCTAAAGCTGATTTTCTTGAACTTTTTGATTTTAATTTATTTTTTTCTTCCGACTCATCTATCTGGGTATCTGTATTTGCATTATCCATTAATCTAAACTCCTAATCAGATGAGAGAAATGATGACTGATTTGACCACAAAATATTTCTATAATATCAAAGTAAAGACTTGATCCATTTACAAAACTGTTCTACAAAGCAAATAAGTCATGTAAATATATTTAACACGACATTGTGTTAAGTTTGGGATAGGATGTCCCATTCTTCGGTTAATTGCTATTTCTAAGGATAAACTTTTATGAGTGAAACGCAACAAAGACAAAAACATCCGCGTCTGTTGCTGAATATTGTTCTAATTATTTTAGAAACTTTTTTTTCATTTATTCTCACCCACGATGGTGCCCTTCGCTTGCAAGCGAAAAAGTTTATTTTGAACAAAACAACGATTCGTATTAATAGCTATTTACCTTTCTTTGACTTCTATGTTCAATTTACAGAAAAAGGTTTGTTATTCGATATTCACTCTTTTGATAGACGTATTGATCTTGAGATCAATAGTACGCTTATCGATTTAATTAAAATTTTTGGTTTTTCTAACCAACGCAGCCTTAAAAATATGCGTATTGATGGTGATGAGGAAACGAAAAAGGAACTTCTAGATTTAATTTCTCATTTAACTCTTCCAAAATTGCTAGTTGACTGGAAACAGTGGTTTAACACTTCAGATGATGAAGCTGAAACCCTTGCTTCACGTAAACGGATCGCTCCATTACTTGAGAAAATTGATCAACAAAGATCAGAGATCAACTCCCTTCACGTGGAAATTAAACAATATCAAAATCGAATTACTCGCTTACAACGACGTCAACGAAATATTAACTTCTCCTTTGGTATAATTAGCCTAATATTTATTGTTTATTTCATATATAATTTGTGGGTTGCCTAATTTATTTTTCTATTTTGTTCCTACACTTGAATTAAAAATAAAAAAACTTGACTATTTTAGTCGGGATTCATAAAATCCTATTATCTAGTCTTAACATGTGTATCGAATCATGCGCCTTACAACTCGCGGTCGCTACGCAGTGACTGCTCTACTTGATTTAGCTTTGCAGCCAACTGAACAAACGATCACGCTCGCCGAAATTGCCGCACGCCAATCCATTTCAGTTGCTTATTTAGAACAGTTATTCGCAAAACTTAAGCGTCATGGGTTAGTTTCTAGTGTTCGTGGTGCAAATGGTGGTTACCATTTGGCTCGAAATGCTGATGAAATTACTGTGTTAGAAATTATTGAAGCTGTAAATGAAACGGTTGATGCAACACGTTGTGACCATAAAGGTAACTGCCAAAATGGTGCAATGTGTCTCACTCATGATTTATGGCAAGAACTCTCTCATCATATTGCCGACTATTTAGCAAAAATCTCTCTTGCCGACCTCATTAGCCGAGACAACGTTCAAACTGTTGCATTACGCCAAAATGTGACTGGCACAGATTCAGCTCTTTTATCGGGTACAGGTATTTGATATGAAACGTCCAATTTATCTTGATTACGCAGCAACCACTCCAGTAGATCCGCAAGTTGCAGAACGTATGATGGAGTGTTTAACTTTCGACGGTACCTTTGGTAATGCTGCGTCTCGTTCCCACGCTTATGGCTGGCAGGCAGAAGAAAAAGTTGAATATGCACGTGAGCAAGTAGCAAATTTAATTAAAGCTGATCCACGTGAAATCGTTTGGACTTCTGGTGCAACTGAATCAGATAACCTTGCCCTTAAAGGTGTAGCTCAATTCTATACATCTAAAGGCAAACATATCATTACAAGTAAAATTGAACACAAAGCTGTTCTAGATCCTTGTCGTGAATTAGAAGAACAAGGCTTTGAAATTACTTATTTAGAGCCAGAACCACAAACAGGTTTAATCACTCCTGAAATGGTTAAGGCTGCCCTTCGCCCAGATACTATTCTTGTTTCTCTTATGATGGTAAACAATGAAATTGGTACAGTCACAGATGTAGCGGCGATTGGTGAATTAACACGTGCCAACAAAACATTTTTCCACGTAGATGCAGCACAAGCAGCTGGTAAAGTTGATATCGACTTATCTACGATGAAAATTGACCTTATGAGTTTCTCTGCTCATAAAATTTATGGTCCAAAAGGTATCGGCGCATTATATGTACGTCGTAGCCCGCGTGTTCGTCTAAAAGCACAAATTCATGGTGGTGGTCATGAGCGTGGTATGCGTTCTGGTACTTTGGCTACTCACCAAATCGTTGGTATGGGTGAAGCTTTTGAGATTGCAGGCAAAACAATGCATGCAGAACAAGAGCGTCTCCGTAAACTTCGTGACAAACTTTGGAACGGTTTACAAGACCTTGAACAAGTGTTCTTAAATGGTCACCCAACTCAAAACGTTGCAAACTATTTAAATGTTAGCTTCAACTTTGTTGAAGGTGAATCTTTAATGATGTCGCTTAAAGATGCTGCAGTATCAAGTGGTTCTGCTTGTACTTCTGCAACTTTAGAGCCTTCATATGTTCTTCGCGCATTAGGTTTATCTGATGAGCTAGCACACAGCTCAATCCGCTTTAGTTTTGGTAAATACACAACTGAAGAAGACATTGACCACGTGCTTACAATTACCAAAGCCGCTGTTGAGAAATTACGTGAACTTTCTCCGCTTTGGGATATGTACAAAGAAGGTATCGATCTTTCTACAGTTGAATGGGCAGAACACTAATTATTGAAATTAGTGTTTTAACCCTCATATTAATATTAGGCTGACCCCGAGGTTTGGAGAAGCGAAATGGCTTATAGCGAAAAGGTAATTGATCATTACGAAAACCCACGTAATGTTGGTGTTTTAGATAAAAACTCTGAAAATGTTGGTACAGGCATGGTGGGTGCACCTGCATGTGGCGACGTGATGCGTTTACAAATTCAGGTAAATGATAGTGGTGTGATTGAAGAAGCACGCTTCAAAACTTATGGTTGTGGTTCTGCAATTGCATCAAGCTCACTTGTAACTGAATGGTTAAAAGGTAAGACTCTTGATGAAGCTCAAGCGATCAAAAATATTGATATCGCAACTGAGCTTGCTCTTCCTCCAGTAAAAGTTCACTGCTCTGTACTAGCTGAAGATGCAATTAAAGCTGCGATTGATGATTACCGCAGTAAAAAATCTAAAGCTTAATTTGTTACCATTGTAAACGTTGGAGTTTTCATGATTCATTTAACTGAAAATGCTGCGACTCATATTAGCAATTACCTTAAAAATCGAGGTAAGGGTGAAGGCATTCGCGTGGGTGTGAAAACTTCTGGTTGTTCTGGGTTGGCTTATGTTCTCGAATTTGTTGATTCTGTCGATGAACATGACCAAGTTTTCGAACAATTTGGCGTTAAGGTTTTTGTAGATCCAAAAAGTCTTGTCTATTTAGAAGGCTTAGAAATGGACTACGTAAAGAATGGCCTTAACGAAGGGTTCGAATTTAACAATCCCAATAAAAAAGGTGAATGTGGTTGCGGTGAGTCTTTCACTGTATAACTCCCTCTTCTCCTTCCATCCTTTTCATTAAAACAGTGACTTTTTATAGCACTGTTTTAATGTATTTAATTAACGTGGACCTCCTTTCTAATGAATCATTTTGAGTTGTTCAATTTACCCGTAGAACTCGATATCGATTTGGCGAGCTTAAAAACTAGTTTCTTAAGTTTGCAACAGCAATATCACCCAGATAAAGCAGAAGATAAAGATCAGGCATTGATCAAATCAAGTGAAATCAATCAAGCTTTTAAAGTACTTTCGCAAGTAGATAGCCGCGCTGCTTATCTATTAGCGTTAAAAAAGCAAGATCACCACCTCGATCAATCCATTAGTGATTTTGAGTTCCTACAATCAGCTCTAGAACTTCGTGAGCAACTTGATGAAGCAACTTCACAAGAGCATTTAAGTACTCTTAAGCAAGAAGTTTTTCAGTGGATTGATGGCTTAGTTCGCGAATTTAAAATTGACTACTCAGATGAAGATTGGGGCGAAGCTCGAGATACTGTACGTAAATTACGTTTCTTTCAGCGCGTTCTTAACGATATTGAAAAAGCAGAAGATCAACTGTTGGATGATGAAGACAACTTTGATTTAGACGATGATTTTTAATTTGCTTTTTCCAATTTATATTCAAAGGATTTAACTCATGGCACTTTTGCAAATTGCTGAACCGGGTCAATCCAGTGCCCCACATGAACACCGCATTGCGATTGGTATCGACCTAGGAACAACACATTCTTTAGTTGCGACAGTGTTATCAGGCAAACCAAAAGTCCTTAACGACGAAAAAGAAAGACGACTTCTTCCTTCTATTGTGCATTATGGAAATGATGTCACTCATTATGGTGAAGAAGCAAAACCTTTCATTATTGCTGATCCAAAAAATACAATTGTTTCTGTAAAGCGTTTTATGGGACGCTCAAAAGCAGATATCAAATTTCAACACCCATATGAATTAGTGGGTTCTGAAAATGAGATGCCAGCTTTCGAGACACGTTCTGGTCGTAAAACGCCTGTTGAAATTTCAGCTGAAATTTTAAAACAACTAAAAGAACGTGCTGAATCTAGTTTACAAAACCCAGTAAATGGAGCCGTAATTACTGTTCCAGCTTATTTTGATGAAGCACAACGTCAAGCAACACGCGATGCTGCACAGCTGGCTGGGTTGAATGTACTACGTCTTTTAAATGAGCCAACTGCTGCTGCTGTGGCTTATGGTTTAGATCAAGAAACGAATTTAGCTACAGATCATAACTATGTGATTTATGACCTAGGTGGTGGTACTTTCGACGTATCAATCCTACGTTTTTCACAAGGTGTCTTTGAAGTATTAGCTACAGGTGGTCATACTGCTTTAGGCGGTGATGATTTAGATCGTCTCATTGTTAAGTGGGCTAAAAAACAATTAAATATTGATACGCTAAGTGATGAAAACTATGCAGTATTTATTGTTGCTGCTCGCCAAGCAAAAGAACAACTCTCTACACAAGAATCCGTTCAGTTAAAACTACTTGAAAATGTACTAACACTTGATCGCTCAACCTTTGAGAGCATTATTCAAGTTGCTTTAGATAAAACAATCAGTGTTTGCAAACGCGTTTTACGTGATGCAAAACTTGAGTTATCAGATATTCAAAATGTTGTTTTAGTAGGTGGTTCTACGCGTTCGTATGCTGTTCAGCAAGCGGTTCGCAATGTATTTAACCAAGAACCACTTTGCACAATTAATCCTGATGAAGTAGTAGCGATTGGTGCTTCTATTACAGCCAATCAATTAATTGGAAACAGCCAAGACGGCTCACTACTTTTAGATGTTACTCCTCTTTCTCTTGGCTTAGAAACCATGGGTGGATTAGTAGAGCGTCTTATTTCTCGTAATACAGCTATTCCGGTTGCTCGCCGCCAAGAGTTTACTACTTATCAAGATGGCCAGACTGCCATGCTGATTCATGTAGTTCAAGGTGAAAGAGATTTAGTCGAACACTGTCGATCGTTAGGAAGATTCGTTCTTCATGGCATTCCCCCAATGACTGCTGGTCAAGCACGTATTGAAGTTACCTTTCAGGTAGATGCAGACGGCTTGCTTACTGTTTCAGCTCGTGAAACAACTTCAGGTGTACAAGCTCAAATTGATATTAAACCATCTTATGGTTTATCAGAGTCTGACACTGAACGCTTGCTAATTGAAGGTTTCCAACATGCAGAAGAAGACAAAAATCTGCGTCATTTAAAAGAAACCAAAGTTGAGGCCCAACGCGAGCTTGAAGCATTAGAACAAGCTTTGAAAGTGGATGCTGATTTACTCAATAATGAACAGCTCGAAGTACTTAAAGCCGCTGAAAACTCGCTTAAAGTACAACTTGAAGACAATGATATTCAAGCAATTAAAAAAGCTGTAGAACAACTTAAAGTACATAGTGATGCTTTTGCTGCACTACGTATGAATCGACATATTGACCACGCCTTAAAAGGTACAAAACTTGAAGATTGGTCAAATTCAAACTAAAGGTATAGGTGATCAATATGCCCCGCATTAAAGTACTTCCTCACGCTCAATTTTGTCCTGAAGGTGCAGAATTTGAAGTTGAACAGAATGCAAATCTTTGCCAAAGTTTGCTTGATCGAGGAATTAAAATCGAACATGCATGTGACATGTCATGCGCTTGTACAACATGTCACGTAGTAGTTCGTAAAGGTTTTGATAGCTTAGAAGAAATGGATGATGTTGAAGCAGATCTTTTAGATCGCGCTTGGGGTCTTGAACCGGATTCTCGCCTCTCATGCCAAGTAAAAATTGTTGATGAAGATTTAGAAATTGAGATCCCTAAATATACAATCAACCACGCTTCAGAAAATCATTAATCGTGTTAATAAAAAAAGCTGCTTTAAAAGCAGCTTTTTTTATATTTTATAGACTCTAAACTTGATCTTGTTGGTCTATTTCTAAAGTTTTAACTTCATCTTCAAGTCTTAACTGCGCTATACCTTGAGTATTCACTAAAGTTTGTTGAACTTTAATTCGTTGAATCATTTTCTCAAGCACTTCTACTAATTCAGGATATTCATAGTTTTGTACTTCTTCTAAATTAAGTACCAAGTGAAAGCCTTTATACTCATAATCGAACCATTGCTGATGATCCGATTTATTGCCTGTATATTTCTCCATCACTTGCCATGTCTTTACCGCACCTTGAATACCTTTTAGATAAATCGGTGTTTTAGGTGCGCACAGGAAATCACTTTTGATTAATTGATAAGTATCATCTGAAATTAAGATTTCATCTATTTCAGCAGCATATTGCAGACGAGCCGCTAAATTCACATCACGACCTACAATCGTATAAGCCATACGATGTGTTGCCCCATAATTTCCTACGTGGCAATAACCAGTACTAATGCCCATTCGGATATGCAATGCTGAGTAACCCATTTTTTTCCAGCGCTCGCGCAACAATTTCATTTGCTGACGCATAGCGATTGCCATTTCTACACAGGCTTTGGCATCTTGCTCCACACCTTGTGAATTCGGATCACCAAAAAATATAAGGATGGCATCACCCATAAATTTATCGACTGTGGCTTCATACTGTTTAGCGATTTCTGTCATATGACTTAAATAGTCATTAAGCAAAAATGCTAAATCATCTGGAATCAAAGTTTCTGATAACTCCGTAAAACCCTGGATATCAGAAAAAAACACTGTCATTTTTTTACGCTTATATTCAATCTTTGCTTCAGCCTCACCGCGCATAATAGACTGCCATAACTGTAATGGCGCATAACGACTTAACTGATTAGCAAAAGCAATATAGCGGGTCATTTGGTCATAGTAATGTTGACGCTGTTGACTGATTTTTTTAACCCAACGATGCTGGTAGTAGTTTCCGATGGTAATAAACATAACCAAGCCAAGAAGTGTAATTACAGTCAACTCTTGGCTAGTAGGCTCAAAATATGTATAAAAACCAAATAAAAAGAAAGTACTTAAATAAAAAATAATCGCGCCTAACAAACTGGTCAAACAAATGACTGCGAAAGAAATACGACTATTAATTGCTGAATAAAATAATGCAAAAATTGCAATAAATGTAGGCACCAAATTAAGATGCAGACCTGCTAAGGTAACTGCCACAACAATTGCATCGATTGCAAAGAAAACACTTTTTTGAGTTTTTTTATCGAATTGGTACTGAAGCCAATGTTCTAACTTCGAACTAATAAAAAGCAGAAATAGGAAAAAAGGTGGAACATAGATCTGATAATTTGTATTAGGTGAGGTAAAAGCATAGATCACTAAAATTAATGACAGAATTGAATATCCCATCAAACGATGAAAATATGCAAACTGCTTAGGCTCTCTATCGATAAACCTCTCTAATTGCACCCTATCCTCCACACCTCAATGTAGCCACATTTATATAAATGTGGCATTGCATTGATTTAGTCCATGCGCCAATCAAATGGCATATCACCTTGACCACGTAACGCAAGCATAAGAGTTTGACGCATATGAGCCAGCACATCATTTGTATAAGGAACCGCAGGTGTACCCCATACTGGTTTAGGCCATGCAACATCATTCTGATAACGTACCACATGATGGAAATGCAATTGAGGCACCATATTGCCCAAAGCTGCAACATTCATTTTATCAGCGCGGAATACACGAGATAGCTGGCTAGACAACCAACTTGATTCGCGCAAAAACTGTTCTTGGTCAGCTTGGCTCAACTCATATAATTCTGTGATTCCCGGCACACGAGGGATTAAAATCAGCCAAGGGAATTGCATATCATTCATTAAACGACATGTTGAAAGCGGAAAATCGCCTACAAAAAAAGTATCTTGAGCAAGTTGTGGATGCAAACTAAACATATCTTTTATAAATGACAATAAACAATAATGGCTAATACTATCACATCAGTTTTGATGTGAGTATTGCTAGTGTCTGGTTTGATTACAAATAACAATGATTTTATGCACTTATTCCCCCAATAGACCGAGAAATCGTGCATAAAATTCTGTTATCAACATACAAAGGATTTATATAGAATGAAAATCACTTTAAAACACTATTCATGCATGTAATTCATTCAATAATTTCGCTAATAAATCATTAATAAATTGGATTCGTTTTTCCTGCTCTTCAAGCTGAACCATAACCTTTAAACGTTGACCACCTTCCATACGATAATAGGTTGGATGCTTTTGCATGAGTTGAATAATACTGATGGCCTGAACAGGTGTATCAGGCGAGAATTCAATATTGCCGCCTTGAGTATTAATATCAATTTTAGTAATCCCCAGCTGTTCAGCTTTCAGTCGAATTTGATGAACACTAAATAAGTGTTTAACTGATTGCGGTGGAACCCCAAAACGGTCAATAAGCTCCATACGGATGTTGTCGAGCTTTTCTTGGGTATCTGTATTACTAATACGCTTATAGAATAATAAACGCTGATGCACGTCACCTAGGTACTCATCTGGAATAAGAGCAGGTATGTGTAAATTAATTTCTGCTGTTAATGATAAAGGTGCATCAAAATTCGGCGTTTTGCCTTGCTGAATCGCTTTAGTAGCTTTTTCCAGCATTTCCATATATAGGCTATATCCAATTGCCTGCATTGAACCACTTTGCTGCTCACCTAAAAGCTCACCGGCACCTCGAATTTCTAAATCTTCCGTAGCCAGCATGAAACCAGCACCAAGAGTTGAAGCACGTTGGATTGCATCAAGGCGTTTTTCAGCATCACCTTTTAAATGCTTTATGGAAGGAACCAATAAGTAGGCATAAGCTTGGTGGTGTGAACGTCCTACACGGCCACGCAGTTGATGTAATTGAGCTAAACCAAGTTTGTCAGCCCTTTCTATCAAAATAGTGTTGGCATTTGGAACATCAATTCCAGTTTCGATAATTGTTGAACATACCAATACATTGTATTCTTTGTGATAGAACTGTTGCATGACTTGCTCTAGTTCTCTTTCCCTCATTTGTCCGTGAGCCACTGCTACACGAGCTTCAGGAACAAGCACGCGAATATTTTCAGCTGCTCTCTCAATCGTATCAACTTCATTGTGCAAGAAATATACTTGGCCACCACGTAGTAACTCACGCAAGATCGCTTCTTTAATAGACGCTTCGGTATGTTCTTGTACAAAGGTTTTAACAGCTAAACGACGGGCTGGCGGTGTAGCAATGATAGATAAATCACGCATTCCCGAAAAAGCCATATTTAAAGTACGTGGAATTGGTGTAGCTGTAAGTGTTAACATATCAACATCTGCGCGTAATGCTTTAATACGCTCTTTATCACGCACACCAAAACGGTGCTCTTCGTCGACCACCATTAGCCCGAGATCTTTAAACTGCACATTTTCTTGTAAAAGTTTATGGGTGCCCACCACAATATCGACTTTGCCTTCAGCAAGGTCTTCAATATTTTTCGTATGCGTTTTATTTGAACCAAAGCGTGATAATACTTCAATACGAACAGGCCAGTCGGCAAAGCGGTCTTTAAAAGACTCATAATGCTGTTGAGCAAGCAATGTCGTCGGTACTAAAACAGCAACCTGTTTGCCATTTTGCACCGCAACAAATGCTGCTCGCATTGCAACTTCTGTTTTACCAAAACCAACGTCCCCACAAACAAGTCGATCCATCGGTTTAGCTTGTTGCATATCATAAAGTGTCGCTTCAATAGCATTGGCTTGATCAAGTGTTTCTTCATACGCAAATCCACTCGCAAATTGCATATAAAGTGACTGATCGACTTCAAAACCAAAGCCAGGTTTTGACTGACGACGTGCTTGTATATGTAGCAACTCTGCTGCAACATCATGAATTTGTTCTAAAGCTTTACGTTTAGCCTTACTCCACGCGTCAGTTCCAATTTTATGTAATGGTGCTAAATCTGGATCTCCGCCACTATAGCGACTAATGAGATGCAAGTTAGTTACAGGCACGTAAACTTTTGCCTCTTCAGCATAGTCTAGTTGCAAGAATTCATAATCTTGCCCTTCAATTGCCAAAGTAATTAATCCAGCATAACGCCCTACACCATGGTCAATATGAACAACAGGAGCACCTATGCTTAATTCGGTCAAACTACGAATTAGGAATTCTTCTGAAACTTCTTGCTGACGTTTACGACGACGTTGAACTACGCGATGCTCATACAACTGATTTTCTGAAATAACAGACAATTGATCGGTTAAAAGCAAACCACGGTCTAATGGTGCATTCGTAATAGCAATCGCAAACTGACTTTTCTGGAATTGCTCAAAACTATCTACACTAGGAATATCTCCCAGACTGGCACGCAAACCATCTCTTAAACTTTCTCGTCGACCAGCACTTTCTGCAACCAATAAAACAGGATGATTTGCTTCATCAATATATTTTTTAACTACCGCAAATGGTTTTTCTTTTTTCGGGTCAACTGGCAACTTAGGTGGTTGCTCAACCTTAAGATTTAGAGCCCCAGCTTTTTTTTCAACTGCTTCAGCGCTTACAAGCATACGTGGGAACTGATTTAAAGCACTTAGCAAGTTATTGGGTGCAATAAATAACTCATCAGGAGGGAGAATTGGTTGATCTGCGTTATGGCGTCTATCTTCATAACGACGAAAAACTTCTTTCCAAAAACTGGTTAAATCGGTATCCACATCATCAGTTGTAATTACAATGCAATTCTTTGGGAAGTACGTTGTAAGTGCACTTTGAGATTGCATGTGGGTTTTATTAAAAAACAACGGTAAATAAAACTCGATTCCTGGAGATGCGATTCCATCAAGAACATCTTGGTAAATTGGGTTTTTCTTAGGATTCGCGGTCGGAAAAAGTTCAGAATAACGATCTCTGAAAATGGAGCGAGCTTCTTTTAATGGGAACTCTTTCGCGGGAAGAACTGTAAAACTTTTTAACGTTGTGGTGGTTCTTTGTGTTTCTGGATCAAAGAATTTTAAAGTATCAATTTCATCATCAAATAGGTCAATACGGATAGGTGCATCCTGACCAGATGCAAAAATATCCATAATGCTGCCACGTACAGCAAACTCACCATGGTCGTAAACTGTATCTACTAAATGATACCCAGCATGTACTAAACGTAGCTTCTGTTGTTCTAAATCAAATTTTTGCCCCACACGTATATCAAAATGCTCACCTAAAACCCAAGAATATGGTGCAACTCTTTGAGCTAAAGTGCTTGCTGAAATGAGCAATACACCTTTTTGCGGCATATTGGATAAAATCGCGAGTCGTTCTGAAACAATATCTTGATGAGGTGACAAGCGGTCATACGGCAAAATCTCCCAATCAGGGAAAATTGTCGGTTTTATGCCATAAAATTCAAGTTCACTTTCTAACTGGGCAACATGTTGGTTATTTCGAGCTACTACAACGAGCAAAGATGAATGCTGAACGGCAATTTCTTTGAATAATAATGCAGCAGACGAACCTAATAACGACCCTACCCAACGTTTTTCACCGGCTTTGAGCTGTTGTAAATTCAATTGAGAGATTTCTTGTTGAAACATGTATATGGCTTTTATCAGCTAAAAAGATATGAGCTCAATAGTAGCATGATGTTTTTAGTGAAATGAGTTATTTTTTTGAAAATCAAACTACTAGTTGGCCCTACTTTTTATATTTTTTAATCAATTAACTATGATTATTTATCACGCAAAAACAAAACGTAATATTGATTTAAAATTTGTATAATCGCTTTGAGTTGAAGTAGCTTTTCTTGAGTATTTTCCAATCTTGCAACATAGCGCTGTGTTGCGATTTCTAAATCAATCTTTTCATTAATTTGTGGCGTAATTTGAAATAACTTTTGAAGATTATCAAAATTCTGTAATTTACGGTTTGAGAAATATTCAAGATGCTCTGACCACTTCTGATTAATCACTACATCATTAATGATAGGCCCACGTTCAGAATCAAATTTTAATTGATTCTCTTGCAAGTAAAGTTTTTCTGGTGTTTCTTTTGAGCCTTGAAAAAGCTGCGTTATCTTTTTAAACATTTCATCACATCATATTTATTTCAATTTAAATAATGGAAGTAATCTAGTCACTCCCATCATTTAAGTCTTCTAAACTAACGACTATTCATCGCCTAAATCATCAAGAAAATCTACAGTCGGTACAAAAAATAAAGTACCTGTTTGAGCAGTACTAAAGTCAAGTAACCGATCTAGGTTACCATGCTCATTGCCTAAAAACATGTTCTCAAGCATTTGTCGGGTTGTACTAAATTTACGCGAGTAGCCAATAAAGAATGTGCCATATTCATTTCTAGACGGATTTGAAAAAGGCATATTAGCTCGCATAATTTTAAGTTCATTACCTTCTGCATCATGAGCTTTACTAACGACATTATGAGCCGTTAAAGGTTTTTCATCATCGCCGAGCTCAACATCATTGAACTTTTTTCGGCCGATTACTTTTTCTTGCTCTTCGTCAGTTAATGAACGCCATTTGTCCATATCATGTGTATATTTTTGGATAAAAGCATAACTTCCCCCGATAAAGTCAGGGTCTTCATCGCCTACTAATGCCCACTGTGCTGCAATAACAGGTTCAGGATTCTCTGTTCCATCCACAAAGCCAATAATTGCACGACCGTCAAAATAACGAAAACCATGAACTTCATCAATTGGATACGTTACTTTACCAAGCTGTTGATTAATTATATTACCCAGCTCGTAACATAAAGTCTGACGATCAGCACGTATATGAAAAAATAAATCACCCGGAGTTGAGACAGCCGTGTATTTCGGACCTCTAATTTCTTGAAATGGTTGTAACTCTTGAGGCTTGGATTGCTCTGGAAATAATATATCCCATGCATTTGAGCTAAAACCTAAAGTAGCATTAAATTTACTATCTGGATAACGATTAAAGAGACTTCTGGTTAGTGCTGAAAAATTAGCAGCAAAATCTTTTACTTTTTCTATTACAGAATCACCTTGAGCTAGTCCCAATACAATAAATAATGCATTTTCACCAGGAGTACTCGTTACAGGTTGAATTCTCATACATTCCATAAAATATGCCTTTTTAGGTATTTAAGCTTATTAATTTAGCATACTCATATTTTTTTCATACAACCTGTTAAGAAATCTGATGTTGATAAGAGTTTAAGAAAACGCCTAAACTCTTACTCAGATTAAGCTTAATCAACGTCCATATTGCTTTTTTAAATACTTTACGATTTGAGCCGACTCAAACATCTTCACTCCCGTATTTGGGTCTACTAAGTATGGTACTTGCATTTTACCTTGCATAATCGGCAACAGCTTTTCTCTTTTTCCGCCTTCTAAAGGTATGTATTTACCAGGTTTTAAGCGAAGAATAGCAGGTCCCATATCTTGCCATCTCTCTTTTGCCACATTATGCAAAATATATGGTAGCTCAAGTTCAGAGAGTAGACTTCTTACAATTCGTGAATACGGACTTGCTTCAAAACTCCATAACTCAAGTTTTTGTTCAGGTGCAGCTCTATCAACAATTTTTTTATTTATCCAAACTCCACGGGCACCATTTAAGATAGTTCCTGCAAATGCAACATAAGGCATGTTTGGGTAACTCGAAAATTTCTGCGGCGTTTTCCCTGTTTTGCCATAGTGTTTAAATAAATGATGAATAATATCTTGTGATTCATATAGCTGATCGCCAGTATTTTCATCAATTAAAAATGGAAACTGTAATTTGCCGCCTTTTTCTTTTACAACTGAACGATACTTTGTTCCGTCTTTAGGACATGGATAAATTTCAACGTCCAGATTCAAAAGTGTAATCACTTCACGAACACGACGGCAAAATGGTGAACCTTCAAATTCATATAATTTCAAAGCCTTTACAGGTTGTTGTGGAAATGCTGTTCCTGAAACACCTCTACCACCTTCAGCAATTGCAGATACAACTGCTTGAAGTACTTTAATTTGATGAATCACCATCATGCCTTCCTTTATATTAGAGAATTAGACTAATTTTTCTTTTGCTATCACAATCCCATTATTATCAGCATAGATAAAATCACCAGATTGAATTGTGACTCCACCAAAATACAAATTAATATCTACCTCACCAATGCCCTTACGATTACTTTTTTGTGGAATTGCAGCCAATGCATGTACTCCCAAATCTAAGGTCGCAAGTGCATCAACGTCTCGTACACAACCGTAAATCACTACACCATTCCAGTTGTTTTTAACTGCTGACTCAGCAATCAAATCACCCATGAGTGCACAGCGCATAGATGCACCACCATCCACAACTAATACTTTACCTGTACCATCTGTTGCCAATAACTCTTTTACACGTGAGTTATCTTCAAAGCACTTTACTGTTACAACCTGTCCCCCAAAAGTTTTACGTGCTCCATAACTTTGAAAGAACTTACCATCCATTGATGGGATTACAACCTGTAAGCCTTTTTCAGGGTTATCATCTAATAAATCACATGTTACAAATGGTACTGTCGACACTTTAATACTCCCTTATCGAGTTTGTTGTATGCTCAGATTATCATATCGTTTAAAGGCTTCAATTTGCGTTAGCGCCGCTACGACCATCGTATGAGCCAATTGCTCGGCAGTTACTGGCTTATATTTGAATGGCTTTTGAAATTTATTCTCGATAAGTTTAAATAGACTTTGCCCTAAGTCTTCAATAAACCGTACATCGCTGCGTTTACCGATCAGTAAAGACGGTCTAAAAATAGATAGCTTTTCGAGTTCTAGACTCTCAATATAATCTTCTAACTGTCCTTTCACTTTATTATAGAAAATTGGAGAATTTGCATTTGCTCCAAGGGCACTCACTAGCAATAGATGAATATGTTTATCTTGCACTAAATCTGCTAAATGAGCATTAATTTCATAATCCACAGCGTAAAAAGCCTGTTTTGAACCAGCCATTTTTAATGTTGTTCCAAGACAGCTAAATGCATGGGTATGGCCATTCACATCTTCATCATTGAGTAATAAAAAATCCTCTATAACGAGTTGAGTAACTTTTTTATATGTATTAAGTAGTTGTGATTCTTTTCTGACCACAACAGTAATCGCTTCAAATTCCGGAGTTTGCTCAAGCTGTTCGACAAGCGCTAAACCCACAAGTCCCGTAGCACCTATCACAATTGCTTTTTTAGTACTTATAGTCATTTTTTATCCAACCCTCTTTAAGTTTGTATCAAATTTAACCTTTTCTTACCGTTTTAGCAGCCCCTAAAACCGCTTAAAATGCTCGCAAGGCTTGACTTCACGGTGTTGATTCATCACAATATGGCACTTGTTTACGGGCTGGTGATGGTTACACCAGTTTACTGAATTGACCACAGCCCGCCCAGACCAACTTATTTTCAAGGAGTGCAAGAGTGGCAAACTCTGCTCAAGCTAAAAAACGTGCGCGTCAAAACGTTACAGCGCGTAAACACAACGCAAGCTTGCGTTCTATGGTTCGTACCTACATCAAACGTACTTTAAGTGCAATCGCTGGTGGTGATTATGCTGTTGCTACAGAAGCTTACAAAAAAGCTGTTCCTGTAATCGACCGCATGGCTGATAAAGGCATCATCCACAAAAATAAAGCTGCTCGTCATAAGAGCCGTTTAAATGCTCAAGTTAAAGCGTTAGCTAACTAATTTGAACATGTAAAAAAAGCCCAATAGGGCTTTTTTTATTATCTATTGTTTTTGAGCTTATAGCACTTTATGAAATTTAGCTACATTCAGCTCATAGGCCTTTCCTCTCCAAATCCACTTTAATTTACAATTTGGAAACTCTTCACCTTCAAACCATACAAATAATCCTTCCATCATTTCCGGCCACTCTTCTTTCTTAATTTTATTCTCGCCAGAAATTACAGCAACAATTGCTGCAATAATCGTGTCATGACTCACGGCTAAACTAAGACCGCCTTTAGTTTTTGGATGAGTCCGGTAAATAAGCTCTAGTACATCTAAAACACCTGTAATGGGATGTTTCATACCAGGTAATGCATTATTTACAAAACTATTAATAAAACCTAAAGCACCCTGCTTTTTAAAATAAGGAGCAGCTTGTTGTATATCCAACACAAAGCTACCCGGTTCAACAAGTAGCCCTTGCTCAATAATTTCAATCGTATGAGTATTTGATTGGGGACTTACATCGTCAGCCCCTTCAATCATGAGTGCCGCCGTATCGACACAGCGTTGTATTGGACTTGAAATACAATGCTGAATAACACGATCTGTATTTTTGATTAAGTAATTACCCCATGCCTGCGCAAGCTCACGTCCTTGAGGAGTAAGTTGGAGATCATAACCAGCCAAGCCCTGCCCATCTACAAGTTCTCTTAAAGAATGGCGCGTAAATAAGGTTACAGGAGTTGAAGCATCGGGCAATAAATCAATTGCTTCAAACATACTTTTAGGCAATAAATCGAGTGCCATCTTTATCTTGCCATCTTTTTTCAATACTTTGCCACTATAACATGTCTGGCATAACTCTCAATCGATAACACCTGATTGGGCTAATGCTTCAAATGCTATTTTTTTGCTTTCCTGATCACGAAAAGCGATAAAGCCCTTATTTAAAACCGTGCTTCTTTGGTTATATTCAAAAGGTTTTCCATCCAGAGTAAGTAAACCACCGCCTATACTTTCTAACAGACCTTGACCAGAACTGGTATCCCATTCAGAAGTAGGATGAAAGCGTGGGTAAATATCTATTTCACCTTCTAACATCATGCAAAACTTATAGGCACTCCCAGCTTCTCGTCGAATAATGCGATGTTCTTTTTCTATAGGTTGAATAAATTTTTGGTATTTTGGATTTTTACTACCGTGACTAAGTCCTATTTGTATAGGTGCATCTAGCGAAGTTGAACTAACCTGATATTGATACCATTGTTGTTGGCTAAAGCTATATTTAAAAGGTAAATCTTGCAGATATCCTAAGTACACCACTTGTTCACATGGCACGGCAATAACTGAGAAAACTGTTTCTTTGCCGTTGATCAAGCTTAGATTGATCGTAAATTCATCACGTTCATGTATAAACTCTTTCGTACCATCAAGCGGATCTAACATCCAACATGTAGACCAGTCATGACGGGCACTATAATCACTTTCTTCAGACAATACAGGCAACTCTGGAGTAATCTCTGCAAGATGCTTTAATAAAAATCTATTTACCTTTAGATCTGCTTGGGTTACAGGTGAATCATCTTGCTTTTCATGAATAGTAAACTCATAACCCGCAGAATAGTTTTGATATTCTTCTAGTAAAATCTGACTCGCCTGTTCCAAAATCGGCAGAAGTTGGTGAATTAAATTATCTTGTGGGCGCGTAGTTGTTATAAACATAAATATGCTCTATATAGTTTCATTTCTATTATAGGTGAATTATGAACAATTCTATATTCGCCAACAGTTTGATTTACTAAAATAGTCATTTATCCTAATCATTAGGATTGTTACTTTCCGCCTATGCTATTGAGGTAATATGAATAATTTTAATATTTATAAAAGTCTTTATTCCGTACAAAAAACAATCTATAAGTTATGAAAAATAAACAACTTAAATCAGATTTATCCATTTCCTTTTCATATATTTCTTGGTATGTTCAAGGACACAATAACAAGATGGAAGAAAGTGCACATGATGCTATATGGATATCATTTCTCGACAATAGAACATAACTGGGAAGACCTTAAGCCCTTAAATGAGTTTCTACAAACATTTGCAGATGATGATGGTGATGTCTCAACACGAGATAAAGAATCACTCAAAGAAATCATAGCGAAATCTGATACAGCGTTGGCTCTCGCTAGAGAAATGGGTTGGGATGGTAATTATACTGGCTGCCCTTATCTATTCTGGTTACCAAGTAAAAATAGCCAATCTTTTGAATATGGCTTTGTATTTAAACAGGCCTCAGATAATACAACTTTTGTGATTTCACCGATTGAATTGAGCTATTTAGCTGAAGACTCTGAGGTACAAACATTAAGTAAAAATATTGAATAAGTGATATAGGTTATTGATTCAAATTTGAGATCAATAACCTCATCTTAATTTTAGATAGATTAGTCAAACATACTTAACTGTGGTGTAGGTTTTATAATTTTTTCTTTTGGTACATGAGAGCATTCAAACTCTTCAACTGGAAAGCCTTCGATAAAGCTGGAAATATCTGGTGTTTCTAAACTTAACCATTCATCTAGTCGTTCATGTGGAATCACAATAACTGATCGTTTAACATCGCCTGGCTCATGAAAATCTTTCATCATCGGATGGTCTATAGCATCCATCGTCAACATGCTTGCAGAACGAATAATCGTTTCATTTATTTTGCAAATTTCATAGATTGCTGCGATGAAAAAAGCCTGCCCATCTTTACGGCGAACACCCCACCGCTCAGGTTTATCATTTATATACTTACTTTCATAAAATTCGGTCACTGGAATCACACCAAATTTACATTTAAGTGCAGCTTCTTGAAAGCTAGGTTTTTGAAAAATAGTCTCATGGCGGGCATTGTAGGTATGTTTTGCTATATTTGTATCTTCAGCCCATTTAGGAACCAATCCGAACATCACTTCACGCCACTCAAGCCCTTGTGGTGATTTAAATAATAGTGGCATTGTTCCTGCAGGATAAACCTCTTCGGCATAGCTAAAGCCGACCACAGGCAACTGAAGTTGCTGTAATTGGGCAAACGTTAAAGGTTTAAAATTAGCGCACATAACAAGAATAAAATACTCTACATTTATCTCTCTTATTTTATAAGCATTTACCACATAAACCAAATAAAAAGGCACTCGAAAGTGCCCTTAACGACATAACTTTACGCTCATGAAATGTGTTGAATCCCTTGAGGAATCGCCTTTAATAGTCGTTTAGTATAATCATGTTGAGGATGTGCATAGAGTTCATCTGAATTGGCTATTTCAATAACTTCTCCATGATTCATGACCATGACCTGATCAGAGATATATTTCACAACCGATAAGTCATGTGAAATAAAGATATAACTCAGCCCAAACTCATCTTGTAAATCTTGTAATAGGTTAAGTACTTGTGCCTGAACTGAAACATCTAGTGCAGAAACAGATTCATCACAAATCAAAATTTCAGGCTTCAGCGTTAAACAGCGTGCAATGGCAATACGTTGACGTTGTCCACCTGAAAACTCATGCGGATATCGGTAGTAAGCTTGTTCAGGTAAATTGACTCGCTCAAGCAGTCCAAGGGCAATTTGTTTACGCTCTGCATCATCTTTACCGATTTTATGAATTTGCATAGGCTCTAATAAAATCTGCCCAATGGTAAAGCGTGGATTAAGAGACGCATAGGGATTTTGAAAGATGATCTGGATTTTACGTTGATATTTAGCAAACTCTTTTTCAGTTAATGAAAGAATATCTTTACCTTCGATGAAAGCCTGCCCACCAGATGCCTGATGTAAACGCATGAGTAATAGCCCAACAGTCGTTTTACCTGATCCAGACTCTCCGACTAAACCCAAAGTTTTTCCCTTAGCCAGCTTAAAAGAAACTCCTTTTACGGCCTGAAACTCTTCTTTGCCAAATAGGCCTTTACGGCTATAAAAACTTTTTTTCAGGTCTTTTACTTCTAAGATGATTTGCTCATCACCATTTAAACCACGCTTGCGCTCAGGAATTTCTGAAACGTCAAAACTTTGTTCGACCAATACATCATCTTCTTGACGCATAAAATCGCTCGTCACGGGCAATCGATAAGGTCGTTGTGACATTTGCGGGCGGCAATATAACAAAGCTCTCGTATATACATCTTTAGGCTGTTCAAGAACCTGTTCCACAACACCTTGCTCTCTAATCTCGCCATGACGCATTACAATGACTTTATCTGCAATTTCACCAACCAAAGCCAAATCGTGAGTAATAAAAAGCATCGACATTTGACGGCGCTTACGCAATGACTCGAGCAAATCAATAATCTGTTTTTGAATAGTGACATCAAGTGCAGTGGTAGGCTCATCAGCAATCAGCAGTTTAGGTTCACACGCAATCGCCATAGCAATCATGACACGTTGCTGTTGACCACCCGAAAGTTGATTTGGATAAGCATCAATTTTAGTTTCAGGTGAAGGAATACCTACTTCTTTAAGCAACTCTAAAACACGTTGTCGAGCCTGTTTACGGCTCAAACCCATGTGTAAACACAACATTTCTGCAATTTGATTGCCAACCGTAAAAACAGGATTTAATGATGACATCGGCTCCTGAAAAATCATGGCTATGTCCTTACCACAGATTTGTCGCATCTCTTTACGGGATAAGCTCAGTAAATCTTTTCCTTCAAAAACAATCTTACTTTTTTCATCAATTTTACTTTGGCCTACAGGTAGTAAGCCCATAGTTGCCAAAGAAGTAACTGATTTGCCGCTACCCGACTCGCCAACTAAAGCAACAGTGGTATTTGCTGGAATATCAAAGGAGATTCCTTTTACAGTTTCGATATACTTTTTGTCTTCGCCTTTAAAACTTACACGTAAATTTTCAATGTGAAGTAATGGCACACTCTTATTTTCTTGTTCTGACATTAGGGTTTCCTCTTATTTTAGTTTTGGATCTAATGCATCACGAAGAGCATCAGTAAACATTGAGAATGCAGTAACTAAAACAGCCATTGCGACAGAGGCTGCTACAAGCTGCCACCATTTGCCTAAAAGAAGTTCACTTTGTGCCTCATTTAGCATGCTCCCCCAAGACACTACGCCTACCGGTACACCGAAGCCTAAGAAACTCAAAATGACTTCAGATTTAATAAAAGAAACCACCAAAATTGACATCTGGACTAAAGCAATATGGCTGACATTTGGAAAAATATGAATGAACATACGGCGGAAGTGACCAACACCAATTGCTTTGGCAGCAAGGACGTACTCACGTGCAGTGTGTTTCATATATTCCGCACGTATTAATCGATAAACACCTGTCCAGCCCGTTAAACCCAAAATCAGAACAATAGATAGAATGCCTTTTTGTTGAAGTACTGCAGCAATCGCGAGAACTAATAACAAATATGGAATTGAGGTAAAAATGTTATAAAACCAGTTGAGAATATCATCAACCCAACCACCGAAATATCCAGAAATTGCGCCTAAAAGTGTACCAATTCCTACTGCAAGTAAAGCCGATATCACCCCAACAATAATTGAAGTTTCAGCACCTTTAATAGTTTTCTTTAAAACATCCTGTCCCCATTTATCAGCTCCAAACACAAGGGTACTTTTCAGTTCTGCTTGCTGATCTAGTAGATGTCCGCCCAGTTGCTGATCGATCGCTTTCATATCATCAGCTAATGGGTCAACTACACCATAATAATCAATTGCACTTCCAGAGCTCTTTTCTTGTTTAATTTCAGCCTTAAGCTTGTTAATTACATCTTTTAAAGGATCAACTGGATTTTCTGGTAATTCTTCCTCAATTGCTGCTGTATTTTGTCCAGCTTCTGTTGTCTTGTCTGCCCCTATAAATGTGGGTGGCGCATAACTCACAGCAACTTCTTTATTCCAGTCAGATGCAATCACGCCCGTCATTGATAGAACCAAGATAATAAAATAAAGCAATACAATCACTAATGATGACATCGCGATCTTGTCGGCCCGAAGACGTCGCATGGCAAGTTTCCACATGCCAGATGAATGAGCTTCGGCTTTTGTTTGTTGTTTTCTTTTTGATAAAACGCTCAGCATAGCCCACCTACTTCAACTGTACACGTGGATCAACCACTTTGTAGACCAAATCGGCAATCAGGTTAAAAATCATGGTTGCAGCTGCGATGTAAACTGTAATTGCTTTAATGACAGGAAAATCACTTCGCTCAACTGCAATAATCACCTCTCGACCAATCCCTGGAATACCAAAAAAACGTTCAATTAAAAATGCGCCTATGAGCAATGCAGGTAAAGTTGACATCACGTCGGTAATAATCGGAATTGAAGCATTACGCAGTACATGTACACCTAAGATTCGGCTTTCACCCACACCTTTAGCACGTGCTGTTCGAACATAGTCCTGATTAATTTCATCAAGCACGAAACTACGATATAACCGTAAAGTCGGGGCAATACTCACCACCAACATGATTAGAATTGGTAGTAAGGCAAACTTAAATAAATTATCAGTAAAGGTGTCGCTCCAGCCTTGCACAGGAAACCAACTTAGCTGATACGCCAGAACATATTGAAAAACGATAATGTAAACTAAGATGCTGATCGACATGCCAATAGTGCATAGCATCATGACCATGCGGTCAGTTAGAGATCCACGTACCGCAGCAACAGCCAATGCCAAAATAATTGAAATAACCGTCTGTAAAATAGTCAGTGGAATTAGAAGCGTGAGTGAGGGTCCTAATCGGGTTAAAATAATTTGAGAAACAGGTTCGCCAGTACTCCAACTCGCACCATAATCAAAAGTCAGTATTTGTTTAATGAAAATCCAGAGCTGAACGTAATAAGGCTGATCGACACCTAACTGCTTACGAATGTTTTCGATCTGCTCAGGATTAGACATCTTGCCCGCTAAAATATAAGCAGGATCGCCACCTACCCAGTTAAAAAGAATAAAAATAAGTAAGACTACCCCCAACATAGTTGGAATCATCTGCCATAAACGCCGAATAACATATGCCAGCATAGTGATAATTCCTTATTTAACCCGTTGTCCGGTAATTTCGTTAAAGAATGCTTTATTGTCAGGATCACGACCGAGGAAATCTTTAACTAATTCAGCTGCTGGTTTTTGGCTACCTTGCGATAAGATCGTTTGACGGTAACGTTGCCCTACTTGCGGGTTATTAAGGTTGTCCCCATAAGCAGAAAGCATGTCTAAAGCTAAAACCTCAGACCACATATAGCCGTAATAACCAGCTTGATAACCGCCCATCAAATGCCCAAACTGCCCAGGAAACTCTGTTGTTGGTACATAACCCAAAGCTGTAGCAGCTTCCATTTTTTGCCAATTTTCTAAAGGTTTCACTTTTAAAGCATCAGCAGTATGCAATGACATATCGTACTGTGCATAAAGGGTCTGACGGGCATAACGCAAGCCACGACCATAATTATGTACAGCTTTTAAACGGGCAATTAACTCATCGTCAACACGTGGGCAGGCTGGATCACAATAATCAGCCACTTTAGATAAAGTCTCTTTACGGCGTGCCCACTCTTCATACATTTGAGATGGTGCTTCTACAAAATCACGCTCTACGGATGTTCCAGACTGACTGGTATAGCGGGTATTTGACAAAATGCCGTGTAGAGCATGACCAAACTCATGGACAAACGTTTCAAGCTCATCGCTATTTAGCCCTTTACGATTAAAGTTCGTAACTAGGGCTGAAACTGGTAAGCGGTTTGTTAATGTACTACCACCATATACTCCCCAAACAGCGGCATGGCCATACTTCCCTTCACGAGGGAATTTATCCATATATAAGCCACCAAGGAGTTTTCCTGTCTTCTTATCAACTACATCGTAATATTCAACTTCGTCCTGCCATGCTTTAACTTTGACAGGTTTAAAATCAATACCATAAAGGTCAGATGAAATGGCAAACAACCATTTTTGAGCAGCTAAGGTTGGAAAATAATCACGAAGTTTTTCCTGATCAATCTGATATTTACTCTTACGAAGTTTTTCACTCCAATAAGCTTCACTCCAACGCGTTATCTCGGTTTTTTCTAATGGCGTTTTTAAAGTTTGTGCTTTAAATGCTCGGAGTTCTTCTACTTCTTTGCGTTCTAGTGGTGCTACTGTTTTTTGTACTTCTGCCAAAAATTGATTTACAGCCTCAGGCGTTTTAGCCATACGGTCTTTTAAAACCCAATCTGCATAACTTGCTTTTCCAAATAACTGAGCAAGCTCATAACGCAAATCAATTGCCTGTTTAAGTAGTTTTAAATTTTGTTCAGTACCCCGTCGCGTAAAGGCAATTTGATATCTTTTTCGGGCATCATCATTATCTGCCAACTCCATAAAAGGACGATATTCCGGATATTCAAAACCTAATAAATAGTTGCCTTTAGCATTTTTCTTTAATGCTGAAATATAACTTTGAGGTAAGCCTTTCATCTCTTCAGGAGTAAACTCAAGTTTCTCTGGATTATCACGGACGTTACGGGCATATTCTTGTTCGAGTTTGGTCAACTCATCCAGAATAGCTTTCATTCGTGCACGTTTTACTGGCTCAAGTTGAACGCCTGTGTCTTCAAATTGATCTAAGATATCTTGACGATATTTTTGGTCTATCGGATCAGTAGCTTTTGTATTCTTAATGACGTTATATAATTTTGAATTTTGAAATATATCAGTATGAAACTGATTAATTTTGATTTCACAGTCTTCTGCTGCCTTACGTAACTTTGCATCTGGGTCTACGTTACTATATAGACTTATAGGACCTGAGAAATCTTCAAAATGCGCAAAAATTTTATCCCATTTTGCCAATATAGGTGCCGCTGCTGCATTATCTTTAACAGGTGTTTTTTCAAAATTTGAAATCTCTTTCTGAATCTTTTTTAAATTCGCATCACACCATGCTGGAAGTTGTTGTGCTTTAAGTAATGGCAAAATAGGACGTGTTGTCTCTGCCGTTGCAAACTGACTTACACCTATGGTCAACATACATAAGGTTGTCATTTTCAGTGCATTATTTTTCATTGTATCTCCAATTTTTTTCATTTAATGATTAGATTTAGTATTTGTATCAATATCGAAATACATCCACTCTGCATGTAAAATTGGATGCTTCTTATATCCAATGATTTTTGGTTGAGCCAGCATATTCCGGTAGCGTGCATATGAGATTTGAACAGGCATATAAACTTCTAACAACCGTGTCATTTTTCGATAAAGTGCATCTCTCTCAGGACCTGCTTGCATTTGTTGCGTTTGGCGATACAACTGATCAAACTCTGGTATAGAACCACAAGACCAGTTCGTCATATGTGTATTAGGTCCATAAAAATTCTGCATAAAATTATCCCCATCTGGATAATCGGCTATCCATGCAGAAGACCCGAACATCCCGTCACATTGTTTTTGCGCACGAATAAGATCTGCAAAGAGCATGGGTTTAAAGACCATACGGATATTCAAACTATCAAAATTTTTTTTCCACAGCTCAGCGCTTTGCTGGCCAATACTGTCACTACGAGCCATATATTCAATGACAAGTGGTTTTCCGTCTGGTTGCGTACGCCAACCTGAGGCATCTTTTTTATAGTGATATCGATCTAATAGTAAATTTGCTGCTTTCACAGAATATGGCGTACTGGTTCTGTATTGAGGGTCATTACCCACTACACCTGGTGGAATTGGAAAATGTAGACGCTGTGCATCATCATTTCTTACTAGTTTAATTTCTTGATCTATTGAACGAGACATCGCAATCGCACGGCGTAAAGCAATTTTCTCTTTACTCATTCCCCCAACAACTGGATTTTTAAGATTCCAATAAATATAACTAATTTCGGGGTCAACAATGCGAGATAACTGCACACCTTCTTTAGCAAGTTCAGGTCTTAATTTACCGTCTTTAACCGCTTTTGCGACCAGTTGGCCTTCAAGCTGAAATATATCAACCTCACCACGCTGAAATGCTAGCCACCGCGATTGGTTTTCTTCCATCACCTGAATATCAATTGTGCCGATTTGGGGCATTTTTTTACCTTTAAGTCGCTTCACAATTGCCTGATCTTCAGGGCTGCTGGCATTAAAGTTCCAAGTAAAGCCCCGATAATCAGGATTCGCTTTTAAAACAATACGCGATGCTGGTATCCACTTGCTCAGCACATAAGGACCTGTACCTACAGGATGGCCCATAACATAACCGGCTTTGTCTTTATACTTTTCGATGACTTCACGTGCCACTGCACCTGTCGGGTCATGGGCCAGTAATAAAGGAAAGTTATAGTCTGGCTTAACTAAACGAATCACCAAAGTGTATTTATCAGGTGTTTGTAAACCACTTACCTTTTGGTCATAGTTAAATTTTCCGGATTTATTAGCTGCTTTGACTAACGCATCCATACCTTCAATTTTGTTTTCTAATAACCAGCTATTTGGAGAGCGCAGATTCGGGTCCAATAAACGCTTAAAAGAGTACGCATAATCATTGGCTGTTAATTCTCTAGGTTTGCCTTTAAAAACAGGGTCTGGCGTAAAATAAATTCCCTTTTTAATGTGAATGGTATAGGTCAGACCATCGGCACTGACTTCTGGCATAGCAGTTGCTATTTGCGGAATAAGCTTTGCCGGCCTTGCTAAATAATCATAGGTATATAAAGTTTCAAATATCGATGTGGTTACATGCGCCGAATATAAATCATGGATATAAGCTGGGTCGAAACCTGTCTCAGCTGTTGGAAATACATAACGTAAAACTTTATTCGGATCGGCTGGGCTTTTCGCAAAAATACTTGTAGATCCCGTTAAGGCCATACTAGCGAATAGCAAGCTGATACTACAATGCTTGAGCTTTTGTTTTAAATTTTCAGTCATGATGATCTTTATCTAAATTTATTTTTTAATAGGGGTAATATCAAGATATTGCCAGTTTGTATTCATCATAGGATGGGGTTTAAAACCCTGAACTTGTGGGCGTATCAACCAATTACGAATTCGAGTTACATGAACAATCCATGGGTTATCAGCTTCAATCTGGCGATTAAGCTTTTCATAATATGGTAGACGTTGTTGCGGTGGTAAATGAATGGCCTGAGTGTAAAGAGCATCATATGTTTTAGACTGATAACAAGCATGGTTTCCCTGTCCAGCATTTGGTCCATAAAGCAACTGTGCAAAATTATCTCCTTCAGGATAGTCAGCAATCCATGCCCCGCTCCATATCATATATTTACATTGAGTTGCGGCTTTTAAGTTATCTGCAAAATTACTCACTTTAAAGTCAGCTCGAATGCCAATCGCATCCAGATTCTTTTTCCAAAGTTCTGAGTGAATAACTGAGGCCGAGCTATTTTCTGTATTGATTTTTAAAATTAAAGGTTTCCCGTTTGGCTGGGTTCTATAACCATCAGCACCTTTTTTATAACCATAATAATCAAGTAATTTATTTGCTAACAACGGGTTGTACGCTACGCTACTTTTATATTTCGGGTTATAGCCATTCACGCCTTCAGGTATAAACATTTCAGCGCGAACAGCTTGCCCTTTATAAGCCTGTTTTATACTTTCTTTTTGATTATATGCCAACGTAATTGCTCTACGAAGAGCGATCTTTTCTGGGCTAAAACCACCAATCACCGGATCACGCATGTTCATGATGGTATAGGTCATTTCTGGTTCCTTATATGGGAAGTGTTTAATTCCTCTCTTCTTAAAAGAAGCTTTAAGCTGATTTCCATCTAAAGCTTGAGGAACAGCATCTGCTGTAAGTTTGTCAAAATCTAATTGACCCGACTGAAAAGCTAACCATCTTGACTGTTGTTCTTCAATAATACTGACCACCACCTTTCCAATTTGTGGCATTTTCTTTCCAGACATTTCCTTAACAAGCTGGTTATCCCAAAGTGTTCCTGTCGACTTAAAGTTCCAGACAAAACCACGATAATCAGGATTAGCAATCAACTCGACCTTACTTCTTGGTACATATTTACTTAACATGTAAGGGCCTGTACCTACCGGATGCATACCAATACGGTCACCGTAATAATCAACAACCTCTTTAGCAACTCCGCCAAATGCAATATAGGCAAGAATATAAGGGAAATTATAGTCTTGGCGAGTTAAGGTAAATTGTAAAGTATATCGATCAAGTGCTTTGACTCCTGCAATTGGAGCAGCATAATCAAATTTTCCAGTTTTCTTTGCTTGGGCTACAACCGCATCGGCACCTAGTAACTTACCATCAATGAATGAAACAGACGGTGCTCTATTTTTAGGATCTAGAATACGTTTAATTGTATAGACGTAGTCTTCGGCTACTAGCTCACGGCGTTTACCTTTAAAAGCGGGATCATTAGTAAAATAGATACCTGGCTTAATTTTAAAAGTATACACTTTACCGTCTTGTTCCACTTTGGGCAGGCTCTCTACTGTATAGGGAGCTAACTGTAATGGGCGTGCCAGATAGTCATATTTAAGTAAAGGCTCAAAAATTGCCTCAGCAATATTAGCGCTATAGAAATTGGTGGTTTTGACCATATCAAAGCCATCATCTGGGGCTTCATAGGCAACATGCAAAATTTTGTTTGGTTGCGCTGGCGTAATTGCGTAAGCACAAGGAACTGATGTAATAGCCAGACTTAAAATGGCGAGCTTAAAAAATTTTAATTTCAAGTTCATACCCACGTAATTAGTTTTTTAAAAGATATTATCCTTTTGAGTAACATCTAAATCTGCATAAGAAAAGTTCTTTTTCAACAGATAAGCCTATTTAGGTTTAATTCTTTACTTTTCTATGAGCATTTTTATTTGAACAAATGGAAAAACAAAGTCAAAAACCCAATCTTTTGTAACTACTGAAAATAAAGCGAATTTCATGCCATTTATTAATATTCATCACAAAATAATTAATAATATTAGAAATTCATATTTTTATTAGGTACTTAAAATGGTTTGAACTATATAGATAAAAGTAACTTTTTGCCAAATTTTATATTTGCATATGTTAATCATCTAATACCTTAAATGCACAAATAAAATACATTAAAAATTAATTATGTTCCACATTAGATCAAGCTCCCCCCACACATAACTACCATTCAATATATTGATTTATAATAAAAATACAACTCAAAGACATAGCAATAAATATTATAACATTACATATAAAAAGGTTCTAAAACGATACATTTTTATTTATTAAGCATGTGAAGAGTCCAGCAATGTATATTTTTTATACAAAAAAATTTGAAACTTTTGGCCAGCGATCAAAAATTTTCCAAACGGAAAATTTATTTTTGTTTAATAACAGATGAATCTTCGTACTGAATCATAATAAAATCAATATATATCAATATTTTGCATAAACTAAAAAAAGAAAAATATATAGTTGGCACTTGCTTTGCTTAAAAACTTTCCAGCAATATCGCTAACGACAACAAAAAGGGATCAAATCCACGATGAAAAAAAAATACAATGTTCGATCTCAGGCAACCCCCAAGATCAGCAAAACAATTCTTAAATTAAGCACCCTTAGTTTAAGTATGATGTGTCTTACCCTGGCACAGGCAGCAGAAACTGAACAATCAAGTAGTGATGAAAAACCAACAAAAGTCGTAAAAGTTGCCGTTACAGGTTCTTCAATCAAAGGAGTTGCAGCACAAAGTGCTTCACCTATTACCATTATTAAAGGCGAAGATCTCGCAAATGCTGGCGTTACTACAGTTGAAGAGGCATTAACCCGTGTAAGTTCAAATCAGGCAGGTTTTTCAACTGACCAGAATGTGGGTGCCAGTAATACCGATGGTTCTACCGCTAACCTTCGGGGTTTAGGTAGCGATAAAACACTCGTTTTACTTAATGGACGACGCCTCGCAGCGAACCCTTTTGGTACTTCCACCGTAAACCTAAATATTATTCCTTTAGCAATGATTGATCGTATTGAAGTTTTACGTGATGGTGCCTCAGCAGTTTATGGTGCCGATGCTGTTGCAGGGGTTATTAATTTCATTACAAAAAAAACATATCAAGGTGTGGGTATTAGCGCAGGCTTGTTACAACCAGAACACAAAGGTGGTGACAAACAAGATATTTCTATCTTTGGTGGCTATGGCGACTTAGATGAAGATGGTTTTAATATTTTCGGTGTTGTAGATTATCGTCGTACTAACGGCATTATGGCAAAAGACCGAAAAATTTCTGAACGTGGCGGAGTATTACCAGAACTCGGTCTTGATGGACGCTCTGCTAATGCGTTTACCTCAAATTTTTATGATCCTATATCTGGAGTTTCTGGAAATCCCTATGCTCAAAATGGTCAATGTTTGGGCCCCACAGAGTCAGCAGAAGAGGGATTCTGTTATGCAAATACTCAAGCTTTGATAGGTATCAAACCTGACGTAGAAAACGTTTCTGTTTTAGGACGTGGTACATTCAAAGTTAATGATAATTTAAATGCTATTGGTGAATATATTTATTCACGTAGTGAAGTTATCACTTCTGTTGCTCCAGATCCTTTTAGCCGTAGCAATCTTTCAACTCGCGTCACCCTTCCAAGTGATAGTCCATATTATCCAGGCAATGGTATTGTTCCTAGCGTTAATGGGTTAAGTGGTGCCCCCCTAGAACTCTATTTACGCTCACATGCTGGGAACCGTATAGCTAAATCAATTAATGAATCATATCGGCTTTTTGCTGGTCTGGAAGGTGACGTATGGGGATGGGATTTAAACACAGGTATTACCTATGCAAAAAGTGAAGCCTCAGATAATTTCGTTACTGGTCAATTAAATAAGACTAAATTACAAGATGCCTTAAATAACGGAACATTAAACCCATTTGGTGAAAGTAGTGATCCTAATATCTGGAACAGTTTATCAGTTAAAGGAAAATATAATGAAGCAACTTTAGAATCCACTACTGCTGACTTCAGTATTAGCCGTCCTATTTTTACTTTACCTGCTGGTGAGGTTGGTTTTGCTTTAGGAGGCAGCTTTACTAATCAAGATTGGAAACAACATATTAATGCAGATTTAGTCCGTCAAGCTCCTAGTAGTGGTACAGACCCTAGTAAACCTGATAATTCTGGCGACCGAGACATTACCTCTGCATTTGCAGAATTACAAATACCTATAACCAAAACGATCGAAGCACAACTTGCAGCTCGTTACGATGACTATAGTGACTTTGGCGATACTTTTAACCCTAAATTCGCGATCCGTTGGGAGCCATTAAAACAACTCATGTTCCGTACCTCATATAGCACAGGTTTCCGTGCACCAAGCCTATATGAGATTAATGCGGCTCAAAGCAAAACTTATACTGGTGCAAAATATAATGACCCACTTTACTGCCCAGGCGGTGAGGTCGTAGAAGGGAAAAATAAAAATGACTTTTGTAATACTCAATTTATGAAATTACAGGGAGGCTCAAAAGATTTACAACCTGAAGAATCAAAATCATTTACTGCTGGCTTTGTTTTCGAGCCAATTAAAAACCTTGTACTAACGGTTGACTATTTCAATATTAAAATTGACGACCTGATTGCTCAGGTGGGAGAAGCCACAATCTTTGGAGAACCTGAAAAATACTCTGCTCTTTTTGTAAGAAATGCTGATGGTACTATCGACTATATAAAAACCAACTTATTCAACTCTGGTGGTATGAAAACAGAAGGTTTTGATATTAGTCTGAATTATTTAACTCCAATGACATCCACTGGCCGTTTTGGCTTTGGAATTGATGGGACTTATGTATCCAAACTAGATTATCGCGACTCAAAAAGTGAGCCATGGACAGGACAGGTTGGCCTATATGAAGACCCTGCTGTTGTCCGATGGAAACACACAGCTAATATTAACTGGGCATATGAAAATTGGAGACTAGTTTTTGAACAACAGTTTGTACGTGGTTACGATGATCAAAATCAGATAGGTGAAGAACAATATGATCATCACAAAGTTAGTGATTATACCCTCTACAATATTTCTGGTACCTATAAAGGCTTTAAAAATCTTGAGCTAACAGCGGGTATTAAAAATATTTTCGATGAAGACCCATCTGCTTCAAACGTTTTAGATAATTTCCAATACGGATATGACCCTCGGTATGGTGACCCAACAGGACGTACATACTATTTACGTGGTACATACAAGTTCTAATTGGTTATTTTGCAAACACGACTTCAGACATCGTGTTTGCAGACCGAATACTCACCCTTAGTCAAACATTAATTTAAGAATTGTTTGTCTCAAGTTTCAGGAGTAACTATGGGCATGACTTTTACAGACATAGAAAATAAATCTGCCAAACGCCTAATTGGTATTGCTGCAGTTATTTTTCTGCATCTTCTTGTTGCCTATATTCTGATGTCAGGTTTAGCAAACAATATTCAAAAACCAGCAGAAAAACCTGTGGAATTACAAATTATTCAGGATATTAAGCCGCCTCCTCCACCAAAGCCGGAAGAGCCGAAACCAAAGGAAAAACCGCCTGAGCCACCAAAAATGGTAGAAAAAGTTGCCAAGGTTCCTGAGCCGCCTAAACAAGTAGAGAAAGTAGCAACACCGGTACAAAAAACGACACCAGTGGCTCAACCGACTAAAGCGGCTACCCCAGCTCCTGCGGCACCTAGTACCCCATCTCCAAGCCCTGTTGCCGCACCTGCTCCAGTGGCTGCTGCGCCGGCACCAAAACCAGCTGGTGTAAGTCGTGGTGTTTCAGAGGGTTCTGCTGGCTGTGAAAAACCAGAATATCCACGAGAAGCACTTATGAATGAAGAACAAGGGACAGTGCGAATACGTGTTTTGGTTGATACATCCGGCAAAGTTATTGATGCCAAAGTAAAAAAATCGAGTGGCAGCAAAATTTTAGATAAAGCGGCAACTAAAGCTTACAGCTTATGTACGTTCAAACCAGCAATGAAAGATGGTGTACCTCAGCAAGATTGGTATGAAATTGAATATCCATTTGTAATTGAATAAACAATTGAATTAGCAAGAAATTAAAAAATATTGGAGATATACGATGAAAAAATCAACTCAACCGTTAGTTCGTTTCGCTTCTGCAAGTCTAATCGCAGCTTGCTCGTTACTTCCATTAAGCTCAGTTTTCGCAGAAGAAACAAGCAATACTCCTGTGGCCACAGCAACTACTGAAACTACATCAAGTACAAATACTCCAACTCCACCACCGAAACCCGCAACGAGTGAAACTGTTAAAAACCCTTATGGCCTAGAAGCCCTTTGGCGCGAAGGTGATTTAGTTGCTAAGTCTACCTTATTTATATTAGTACTCATGTCGATTGGAACTTGGTACATCATCATCTCTAAACTATTGCAGCAAGGTAAAGTCAAACGCCAAGGCAAAGAAGCTGAAAAACATTTCTGGGAAGCGACTTCCCTTGATAATGCTGCAGAAGGTTTAGAACAAAGTAGCGCTTATCGCTTTATTGCAGAAAAAGGCATTAATTCAACTAAATCACATGGCGGTTCTTTACTTGAACGAATCGATTTTAATACATGGGTGAGCATTTCAATTCAACGCGCAATTGAGAAAATACAAAATCATTTAGGCGGTGGTTTAGCCTTTTTAGCAACAGTAGGTTCTACTGCACCATTTGTTGGTCTTTTTGGTACTGTATGGGGAATTTATCACGCATTAACAGCCATTGGTATCTCAGGTCAAGCATCTATCGATAAAGTTGCAGGCCCCGTTGGTGAAGCTCTGATTATGACAGCGATTGGTCTTGCAGTCGCAGTACCTGCTGTACTTGGTTATAACTGGCTTACACGCCGTAATAAAGCAGTTATGGAAAATGTCCGTTCATTTGGTTCAGATTTACACGCGGTTTTATTAAGTGGAGAAATTAATACCAATAATTCAGTTAATCGCAGTATTAAATAATCAGGAGCAAACATTATGGGTATGAGTGTTGGTTCTGAAGATGATGACGAAATGATTGGCACAATTAACACGACACCTCTGGTTGATGTCATGTTGGTTTTACTTATTATTTTTCTTATTACTATTCCGGTAGTCACACATACGGTTCCAGTGAAACTACCAGAAGAAAAAAATACTCCATATGCAACCACTCCTGAAAATATTCAACTCTCAGTAAATAAGAAAGGCGATATTTTCTGGAACGAAAGTTATGTGCCTAGTAAAGAGATATTACTGGCAAAACTTCAAGCAGTTGCACAAAAAAGACCTCAGCCAGAAGTTCATATTCGGGGTGATCAGCTTACCCATTTTGAAGCGATAGATCAGGTCATTAGTACGACCAAAGAAGCTGGTATTGGCAAAATTGCTTTTGTTACTACCCCTCCAGCCTCCCCGTAATTAACTTAAGGAGAATTTTATGGGTATGAATGTCGGTTCAAATAATGATGACGATGTGATGTTAGAAGTCAACATGACACCTCTTATTGATGTCATGTTGGTACTCATTATTATGTTTATTATTACCATACCTACACCAAACAACGCGATTAATATTAATTTGCCAAATGGCACACCGCCACCAACAAATGAAAAGCCACCTGAAGTCATTGATGTAAGAATTGATGCGGTAGGCAAAGTATTTTGGAATAACCAAGAGGTTTCTGACCGAAAGGCGCTAGAGACTTTATTTCAAGGTGTTGTTGCTAAAAAAGATCAAGACCAGATCAAACTCAAACCAGACCAGATGGCTGAATATAAGAATGTAGCGATGGTCATGGCTACAGCACAGCGTTTAGGTGTCACTAAAATTGGAATTGTGAGCAGTAACTAATATTGCTTTTCAATATATTTAACTCTATTAACTCCTGCGCTAACTTGAATCTTCAGTTAGCGTTTTTTTTTGAAGCGAAATATTCAACTCTAAAATAATATCTCCACACTCATCATATTCTCCAGTTTCTATAAAACCCATTTTTTTATAAAGTTTTCCAGCAATGTTATTAGAAGATTTATACATCGTTCGAATTCGTTTAGCTCCTTTTGCAGCTATTTCATCAATTGCCATTTGCAATGCCTTTGTACCATAACCTTTGGCTTGATGGTCTTTGCCAATCATAAAACGAAACAACCAAAATAATGTCTCATCAGGTGGGTCAACTTCGACACAGTACATTAAGAATCCAATGACTCTATCATTTGAACAAATCACTCGTGGACAGTAATGTTCTTCCACTTTAGACTCAGCAATAGAATATACATTTGGTGCAACATAGTCCTTTTGATATTCATCCAACGACAACTTTGCACATAGAATCCAATTCTCACGATTAAGATTTTTTAAGTTAATCAATCTCAAAACCTTTTAGCTATAAATTCCCTTCCTATAAGCACAAAATATACCGAAAATAAAAAAAGCCTCCGAAGAGGCTTTTCTCAAAACAGGATGAAATTAATCACCTGTATAACCTTTTAACTTCAAACGAGCAGCATGAAGTAACGGCTCAGTGTAACCAGAAGGCTGTTCACAACCTTTGAAGATAAGATCAGAAGCTGCTTGGAAAGCAATATTTGTTTCAAAGTTAGCTGCCATTGGTTTATACAATGGGTCATTTGCATTTTGCTCATCAACAATTTTTGCCATACGTTTAAGCACTTCTTCAACTTGTTCACGAGTTACAATACCGTGACGTAACCAGTTAGCAACGTGTTGAGAAGAAATACGTAATGTTGCACGGTCTTCCATTAAGCCCACGTTGTTAATATCAGGAACTTTCGAACAACCTACACCTAAGTCAACCCAACGAACAACATAACCTAAGATACCTTGGCAGTTATTTTCAAGTTCATTGTTAATCTCTTCCGCTGACCAATTTGTATCAGGTGCAAATGGTGGTGTTAACAGATCATCTAATGACAACATTTCTTCAGCTTTTAACTGATCTTGACGTGCTTTTACATTTACTTGATGGTAATGCATCGCGTGAAGAACAGCACCAGTTGGAGATGGAACCCAAGCACATGAAGCACCCGCATTTGGATGTGCAGCTTTAGTTGCTAACATATCTTTCATGCTATCTGGTTTTGGCCACATGCCTTTACCAATCTGTGCTTTACCTTGTAAACCACATTTCAAACCAATTGCAACGTTACGGTTTTCGTAAGCAGCAATCCATTTTTGTGTTTTAACAGCTTCTTTACGAACAACTGGCGCAGCTTCCATAGAAGTATGGATTTCGTCACCCGTACGGTCCATAAAGCCAGTATTAATAAAGATTGTACGGTCTTTAGCAGCAGCAATACAGTTTTTCAAGTTTACAGATGTACGGCGCTCTTCATCCATAATACCGATTTTTAACGATTTAGGAGGTAATCCAATCGCCTGTTCAGCACGTTCAAATAACTCTACAGCAAACGCAACCTCTTCAGGACCATGCATTTTTGGCTTAACAATATACATAGAACCTTTACGAGAGTTTTTATTTTCGTTTGTACTACGGATATCAGCAATTGATAACAATGGAGTTACCAATGCATCCATAATACCTTCGAAAATTTCTTCACCATCTACCAAAATAGCTGGGTTAGTCATTAAGTGACCTACGTTACGAAGTAACATAAGTGAACGACCATGAAGTTTTGTTGTACCACCAATTAAGTTTTTAATTTCGCGGTCTTTATTTAGATCACGAACAATAGTTTTACCATTCTTTTCAATAGATTCTTGAAGTGTACCCTTCATTAAACCTAACCAATTACGGTAACCTTCAACTTTTTCTTCTGCATCAACAGCCGCAACAGAGTCTTCCAAATCTTGAATTGTGGTTACTGCCGCTTCAAATGTTAAATCTTTAACACCCGCTGGATCAGTTTGTCCAATTGGGCTATTTGCATCAATTTCGATAATGACATGAAGACCATTACTTAAAAGTACAACTTCTGAAGGATTTGCTTCTTCACCATTGAAACCAACAAACTGAGCTTCATGAGCTAAACCTGTTTTTGAACCATCTTTCAAAGTTACAACAAGTTTATTTTGCTCAATTGCATAGTTTTTTGCATCTGCATGTGAACCTTGAGCAAGCGGGAAAACTTCATTTAAGAAATTCTTAGCGAACTCAATAACTTTTGCACCACGAACAGGATTATATCCTTTACCTTTTTCAGCTCCACCTTCTTCAGAAATTACATCGAAGCCGTAAAGTGCATCATATAAAGAACCCCAACGGGCATTTGCTGCATTTAAGCAATAACGTGCATTACGTACAGGTACAACTAACTGTGGTCCTGCCAACAAAGCAATTTCTTCGTCTACGTTTTCAGTAGTAATTTGAAAATCTTCAACTTCTGGCAATAAATAACCAATTTCAGTTAAGAACGCTTTATAAGCACCTAATTCAAATTTGTTGTTACGGTGCCATTCATCAATTTTTGCTTGTAATTCATCACGCTTAGCCAATAATGCTTTATTTTTTGGGCTAAGATCGACAACAACTTGCTCAAAGTTCTTCCAGTAAGTTTCACTATCTAAACCAGAACCTGGTAAAGCTTCATTTTCGATAAAATCGTAAAGTTCTTTAGCAATCGCTAACTTGCCTTTTTGAATACGTGCAGTCATTGTCTTTCCTGAAGTTGCTACTTTTTATACCAAGAGAATCCTAGTATACCGATTTAAATTAAGCTGAATACTAATATCACATTCCTAAATAGTAAGCATTTTCCCTTGCAAAACTATTGACAAAGATAAAATTTTCTATATAGGAAATATTAAAATTCTAACTAAGATTCCCATCAATTTATTCAATATTTAAAGATACTGAAACTAGACTTTTTGTTAACAGACAAAAAGTTTCACTATCTTGTTTTTCTAAAGCGTATTTAGTTATATCAAACTTTGCTGCGTGAAAAAGCACTATTTAATTAAATTTATCTATTTTTTGTTATAAAAAAGCGCTCAATCTAGAGCGCTTTTCATATCTACTTTACTTAAGAGGTTTTTGTAGCATCAATATGTCGGTGTTCAGAATGTAAATATTCATCAGACTGCATTTCTAGCAAACGTGAACGCGTACGTTCAATTTCAAATGCTAACTTTTCACCTTGATATATATCAATAATACTATCTTGAGACGTTAAAAGTAATTTCACACCTCGATCGTAAAACTCATCTACTAGATAAATAAAGCGACGAGTACCTTCTGACAAGAAATCTGTCAAATGAGGAACATTACTCACTAGAACCGTATTATAAATATTCGCAATTTCAATAAAATCTGCTGGGCTACGTGGTTTAAAGCAGAGTTCAGAAAACTCACACCACAACACATCTTCTGTATGTCCCAAAGTCTCGACAACACGATTATTAATCACAATCGGCTCTTGAGAATGAGCTTGTGTATGAGTTAAAGCACTAAAACGTTCAGCCATCCAGCTTTGAGCTTCATTCGTTAATGGCGATTTAAATAATTGAGCTTGTTTTAGTACACGCAAACGATAGTCCACACCTGCATCTACATTTAAAACAGCACAGTTCTTTTTAACCATTTCAATGGTTGGCAAGAAACGATCACGGTGAATACCGTTTTTATATAAGCCATCTGGTGCAATGTTTGATGTTGCGATTAATGTCACACCACGAACAAACAATTTTTGGAATAAATCGCTTAAGATCATTGCATCTGTTACGTTTGATACAAAGAACTCATCGAAACAGATAACGACAGCATCTTTATAGATTTGGTCAGCTACGATTTCAAGTGGATTACGTTGGCCTGAAAGCTTATTTAGCTCTTTATGAACATGTTGCATGAAATGATGAAAATGCATACGCGTTTTACGGCGAAATGGCACAGATTCATAAAATTGATCCATAAGCCAAGTTTTTCCACGGCCTACTCCGCCCCACATATATACACCTTTAGGTGAAGTTTGACGACGGAAACGACGGAAAGCTTTTTTTGAGGCTTTATAACGGTTTAAAAGTTCTTTCCATACGCGATCTAATTCTTGCACTGCCTGTGCTTGCGCTTCATCTGCCATAAATTGACCTGAAGCTAAAGCCTCAGCATAGCGTTCTGCTGGGGAAGAAGGTGTGAATGCAGTACTATGAGAAGATTTTAAATTTAACATATCGTTTTATTTCAATTTTAACTGATGAGAGTATAGCGAACATTTTGTTCAACCACATTAGCTTTTAGCATCAAGAGTTACGACGATGACTCTTTTGCATATTGCCGAGGACTCTGTCCAAACCATCGTTTAAATGCATGATTAAATGCCGCCGGTTCAGAATAGCCGAGTAATTCAGCAACAACTTCTATTGAGTATTCCCTATATTCCATAAGCTTCAATGCCTTATTCTTGATAATTTGTTCACGAATTTGCTTATAACTCGTATTTAGCTGTTGCAGTTGATGCCTTAATGTCCTTTCAGGCATTTTCAATGCAAAAGCTGTTTCCGCCATGCTCGGGATAATTCCTTGTTGCAGTTCAAGATAATCTTGCACACATTGTATGATATGTGGAGTTTGATGATCTTGTTGATTTAATCTTGTTATTTCTGCAATACATTTTGATTCATAAATACGATGTGTAATGATATCGGCAGAAGGAATCTTGATTTCAAGTACATCCTTACTTAGGCTAAATGCCGCATATTTACCATTAAAATGCACATCTTCGCCATAATATGCAAAATAGTTTGACAAAGTATCTATATCAGTAGGTTTTTCAAATGGAAGTTCTATACGCATCGTAGGCATTTGTAATCCCATCATCGTATAAATATCTTGAATAAATTTATAAGTTCCAGAGATTTCACATTGTGCCCGTAACTGGCCAATTTCCGTTTTTAAATCAACAGGCAAATAATTTAAAATCGTCCGCTCATCAGTTTCGTATAAAGCTAAGCTACCAAATAAATGCGTAAGCTTTTGATATTTTATACCCTTATTTAAAGCAGTTTGAATATCATTACTTGTGACAAGCAGCATAAGCAATGGGCCGTAACCCGCTAAAGCGTAATGCTGTCCAATAAATAAACCCTTTTCAGGCTCTACATTTTTACTAATTATTTGTTGAATGTCCCATTCAAGACGATCATGAATTGTGGAACTCGGGTCTAAAGCATCGACTTTAATACCTATATCGGCCAAACGTGAGTCGACATCAATGCCAGCATTGCGCATTCCTTGAATTAAATAGATTAAACCAAGTATCGACCGTTTCATTCTTCTATCAATTTCCCTAGACTGAAATGTTTTACTATAAAGAAGCAAGAAAATTAATTGCCGAATCTATCAATTTTCACGTCGATACAATCATGTTTAAACTGATTAAAAAACGTTAGTCTTGCGTGCAATCCTCTTTTCAGCTTATGCAGAGTTTCCAATGCTAAACGCAAAGCAAGATGCTATTCAAAAAACTAAAATCGCTATTATTGGTGCTGGCTTTGGTGGCCTAGCAATGGCAATCCGTTTACTCCAAAATCAACAGCAAGACTTTGTTATTTTAGAAAAATCAAACGATGTCGGTGGAACTTGGCGAGAAAATCGTTATCCAGGTGCAGCATGTGATGTTCAATCTCATATGTATTCATTGTCTTTTGCACCAAAAACAGATTGGACAAAACGCTATGCTGAGGGACCAGAGATCTTTAATTATATTCAAGACATTACACAAAAATATAAAATTAAAGATTACTGTAAATTTAACCATGACGTAACTCATGTCCAATATGATGAAACACGTCATGTGTGGACTCTAGATTTTAAGAACCAACTTTCTATAGAAGCTCAATTTGTAGTTTTTGCATCTGGTCCCCTACACATCCCACAAATTCCTCCTATCAAAGGGATTGAAAAATTTAAAGGAAAAGTATTTCATTCCTCAAAATGGGAACATGACTATGACTTAAACGGAAAGTCAGTCGCATCTATTGGTACAGGTGGTAGCGCAATTCAATATATTCCTGAAATAGCCAAAGATGTTAAACAGCTCTATGTATTTCAAAGAACAGCTGCATGGGTAATACCACGTGATGAGCGCAAATATTCAAGCTTAAGTAAAGCATTATTCAAATCTTCTAATATTTATCGCCAGATTCATCGTAGTCGTCTTTACTGGAGTAATGAATCTCGCGTTGTACCCATTGTTCAACCTCAAATCATGAAGTATGGCCAAAAATTGGCAGAAGCATTCATCCGTTTTCAAGTTAAAGATAAAGAGTTAGCAAAAAAACTCACACCTGACTTCGTTATGGGATGTAAACGTATTCTTATCTCAAATAAATACTTTCCTACCTTTAACCGAAAAAATGTTGAGCTAGTAACAGATAGCATTCAAGAGATCAAAGAAAACACTATTGTTACTAAAGATGGTCAAGAACGATCTATTGATTGTTTAATTTACGGTACAGGTTTTATTACTGACCCACACATTTATTTAAAACATTTCACATGTATCGGACGTAATCAAATCGAGTTAAAACAAGCATGGAAAGATGGTGCTGAAAGCTATTACGGTATTATGACTAAAAACTTTCCCAATCTATTCCAACTGGTAGGCCCTAATACAGTTCTAGGTCATAATTCGATTATTTTTATGATTGAATCTCAAGTAAATTACATTTTACAGCTTATTCAGTTAGTAGAAGAATCTGGTCAAAAAGCAATTGAGATCAAGCCTGAAATTCAAGACGCTTTTAACGAACGTGTCCAAAAGCAGCTGCAAGGAACCGTATGGCAAGCTGGTGGGTGTAGTAGTTGGTATCAATCTGCCGATGGTAGAAACTTTTCACTATGGCCAACTTACACATGGAGGTATTGGTTAGAAACACGTAAAGTTAAGCCCAAAGACTACTTACTTTTAAATAAAAGCTCACAAAGCTATGCAGCTTAAAATGTTCAAGACATAATAGGTAGATTGATAACAATCTATCTATTATATGCAATCTTTTTATCTCATCATTCAAATTTTTTTAGCACTGGCTTTCGGTTATTTCCTAGCACCCAAACTATCTCTAAATATCCGACAATTTATATTTAAAATACTGCCCTATTTTTCTTATATTCTTTTAGCTAGTGTAGCTTTTGAATTAACCTTGGCCCTTGACCAAATCGAGAATCCTTCTGCCATACTCCCACCCGCTATTATCATTGCTCTTACCACGTCTTTTGGTTCGTTCTTTACGTGTTTATTTGCTTATACAATTTTTGATAAACAAAGTGTTAAAGGCAAAATTTCCCTACAACTTTTTGTAAATGCTTTAAAGAATATTGCGAAGGCTTTTCTTGCACTAGGTGTCGGTGTTTTATTCGGCGCTATCATTACTCAATTCACCTCACATATCGCATTTAATAGCTGGTATTTGTTATTACTTTTTATTTTTTTAATTGGTATCGAACTTGCCTTCACCCACTTTAACCGCACATGGTTAAGCTGGAAAATTTTAATTGTACCCTTAGCCGCTTTTATAGGGTCATGTATAGCAGGCTTTTTGAATTACTATTTGCTCCACAAGCATTTTACACTTAATGAAACTTTAGCTTTAGCACAAGGCTACGGCTGGTATTCGATGTCGGGGATTTTATTTACGCAATTACATTCGGCAGAGTTGGGTGGAATCGCCTTATTAACCGACTTATTTAGAGAAATTGTTGCTATTTTTCTAATGTATACCATGGGTTGGCGTTTTCCACGCCCTGCCATCTCAAGTGCTGGTGCAACCTCAATGGATGTTACCTTAGCAATGGTAAAACAATCATGTGGTACACATTATGTACCACATGCCATGATGAGCGGCTTATTACTAAGCCTACTTGCCCCGTTATTAATTAGCTTATTCCTAAATTTTTAGGTAATTGAAGCAAGAATAGACTTCAACATTTCTGTTGGGTTTTCTGCTTTAGTAATCGGTCGACCAATAACCAGATGTGTAGAACCATCAAGCATAGCTTGCTTTGGAGTCACAATACGTTTTTGGTCGTCTGCATTAGAACCTTCTGGACGAATTCCTGGTGTTACCAGAGAGAAGTCTTGCCCGATCAATTCACGAAGAATCTTAGCTTCTTGAGCAGAACAAACCACCCCATCCAAGCCACTTTCTTTCGTTAAATTAGCTAAGCGCTTCACATGCTCTACAGGTTCAATATCTAAACCAATATCTTTTAAATCTTCCCGACCCATTGATGTGAGTACTGTCACAGCAATAAGTTGGGTTTGATAGTTACCCGCTTTTAAACGTTCCACACAAGTTTCCATCATTTTACGGCCACCTGAAGCGTGAACATTTACCATCCATACGCCTAAATCAGCCGCTGCACATACTGCTTGAGCGGTAGTATTTGGAATATCATGAAATTTAAGATCAAGAAAAACTTCAAAATTTTGTTCTTGCAGTTTTTTTACAACAGATGGGCCTTCATGAGTAAAAAGCTCTTTACCTACTTTTACGCGGCATAAAGCAGGATCAAGCTGTTCAACAATTTTTAAAGCGTCATATTGGCTTTTTGCATCTAACGCAACAATGATACTCAAGAGACTTTCTTCCATCATATAAAATCAGCGTTATTATAATAGACAACTCATGAAGGAATAAAGGAATGTAGAGAGCTGCTTTCCAAAATTAAAGCGATAAGATCAAAAGCGTTTATATTTAGAAGAATAAAAGAAGAGATAAAATTTAGAGACATACTACTCTTTACTCATTAATAAAGAGTAGTACGGGGGGGATTATAGCGGAGTAGAATTTTTATCTTGCGGATAAATATCTACAACGGTTTTTTCATGTCTTACATTTGCAGCTGCTTCAGCCGCTGCTAATTGAGCACTTTGGATTTGTTCTTTTCTTAAATGGTCAATATCTTTACGCAGGCGTTTAATTTCCCAACCTTTTTGGAATACTCTGAAAACCTGTACACCAAGTAAAAGACCGACCACTGTTCCTAGTACTAATGTGAGTAGCAATAATAAGCCTAAACGCATAGCTGGAACTTGGGTAAATAACAAATCAACAGAAAGTTCTGTTGGATTCTGCAAAACAAGTGCTAAAGAATAGCCAAATACAACAATAAGCAATGCAATTAAAATATAACGCATAGACACCCCGACTTATAAATTTTATTTATTTCCCAGATTCGTTTACTGCGTCACGAAGGGCTTTTCCGGGTTTAAAATGTGGAACAGCTTTAGCTGCAACTTCAACTGATTTTCCTGTTTTAGGATTGCGACCAACTCTTGGATCACGGTGGTGTAAAGCAAAGCTACCAAAACCACGGATTTCAATTCGATTATCAGTTGATAGTGCTTCTATCATTTGATCAATCATAATTTTAACCGCCTCTTCCACCAAAGGTTCAGCTAAGTGTGGGTTTTTTAGCGCAATGCGTTCAATCAAATCAGACTTATTAAGAGCTTCAGTAGTCATCTACGACCTCGTTATTTATTGCTACTCTATGTCGTTCGATAATAACCTGTTTAAATACAAAACGGTAGCGCAGTATGTTGAATACTAGGCTACCGTTTACAGTAATTTGTATAAAAAGTACAATTCCGTTACATGAAACTGTACTTTGTTAACTTATTACTTCATTTGTGCTTTGATCAAGTCACCAATAGTCTTAGGACCATTGTCTTGACTTGTAGTTGCTGTACGCAAGCTAGCAACTGCTTCTTTCTCTTCAGCTTCGTCTTTCGCTTTGATAGACAAGTTGATAGAGCGAGATTTACGATCAACGTTGATGATCTTCGCTTCAACTTCTTGACCAACTTCTAAGAATTTAGTCGCATCTTCTACGCGGTCACGGTTGATTTCAGAAGCTTTAAGAGTTGCTTCAACTTCGTCAGCTAACTTAACAGTTGCACCACGAGCATCAACTGCAGTTACAGTACCTTTAACTAAAGCACCACGTTCGTTAGCAGCTAAGAAGTCATTGAACGGATCGCTGTTCAATTGCTTGATACCAAGGCTGATACGGTTACCTTCAGCGTCTACAGACAAGATAACAGCTTCAACAGTGTCACCTTTCTTGTAACGACGAATAGCTTCTTCACCTTGCTCGTTCCAAGAAATATCAGACAAGTGTACTAAACCGTCGATACCGCCGTTCAAGCCAATGAAGATACCAAAGTCAGTGATAGACTTGATAGTACCAGATACTTTTTCGCCTTTCTCATGAGCTTTAGCAAACTCTTCCCATGGGTTAGCACGAGTTTGTTTGATACCAAGGCTAATACGACGACGTTCTTCATCAACTTCAAGAACCATAACATCAACTTCATCACCAATCTGAACAACTTTAGATGGGTGGATGTTTTTGTTAGTGTGGTCCATTTCAGAAACGTGAACTAAACCTTCAACGCCTTCAGCGATTTCAGCGAAACAACCGTAGTCAGTTAAGTTAGTTACGCGAGCTTTAACGATAGAACCTTTAGGGTAACGGCTCATGATCGCTAACCATGGATCTTCGCCTAATTGTTTAAGGCCTAAAGATACGCGGTTACGTTCACGGTCAAATTTAAGTACTTTAACAGTAACTTCTTGACCAACTTCAACAACTTCTGAAGGGTGCTTGATACGCTTCCAAGCCATATCTGTGATATGTAGAAGACCATCAATACCGCCAAGATCAACGAATGCACCGTAATCAGTAAGGTTTTTGATTGTACCTGTAACTGTTTGACCTTCTTCAAGTTGAGCAAGTAATGCTTCACGGTCAGCAGAAGATTCAGCTTCCATAACAGCACGACGAGATACAACAACGTTATTACGTTTAGCATCAAGTTTGATTACTTTAAACTCTAACTCTTTACCTTCAAGGTGAGTAGTGTCACGGATAGGACGAGTGTCAACTAATGAACCTGGTAAGAATGCACGAACAGGACCGATGTCAACAGTGAAACCGCCTTTAACTTTACCAGAGATAACACCAGTAACGATTTCGCCATCTTCAAAGATTTTTTCAAGTTTAGTCCAAGTTTCAGCACGCTTAGCTTTTTCACGTGATAAAACTGTTTGACCCATACCGTTGTCAAGAGCTTCAACAACTACGTCAACAGTATCACCAACCTGAACTTCAAGTTCACGTTGTTCATTTAAAAATTCAGCACGGTCAACAATGCCTTCAGACTTTAGGCCAGTGTCAACAGTTACCCAGTCGCTATCGATGTTTACAACAACACCTTGGATGACTGCACCCTTTTCAACGTTGAGGTTTAATTCACTTTCTTCAAAGAGGGCTGCAAAAGATTCGGTCATGATATACCTGATAAATTCAGCGGTCTTGGATCAGACAAGGCCGGTTTAGTTAAGTATCAACATAGTCTTTATAGACTGATCAAGCTATGCTTCAACTGATAATTCTATTTACTAAATAGTACGGCTATCGACATAATCAACCATTAACTTAAATACCTGATCGATCGTTAATTCCGAACTATCAATGATATAAGCATCTTTGGCTGGCTTGAGCGGAGCAACTTCTCGCTCCATATCTCTTTTGTCTCGTGCCTGTATATTAGCTAAAATGTCGTTTATTTTAGCATCTAGCCCCATACCCTGCAACTGTTTTACTCTTCGCTCAGCGCGTGACTCTGCCGAAGCTGTCAGATAAATTTTGGCATTGGCTTCTGGAAAGATAGATGTTGCCATATCACGACCATCTGCAACTAAACCAGGGCTTTGCGCAAAAGCTCTTTGTCTTTCAAATAGTGCCTGTCTAAGCTCTGGAACCACTGCAACTTTTGATGCGTACTCACCAACTCGTTCTGTACGAATTGTTTGAGATACATCTTCGCCATCCAAGAAGACCAAAATCCCTGAGGTAGACGTTTCAAATTTAATGTCCAGTTGACGTGCATATTGAATACATTCATCAAGCTGACTGTCTAATTTCTCTAATAACTCGTGTTTATGTAATGACAACCCTAATAAACGATATAAGGCACCCGAATCGAGTAAATGATATTGATAATGTGCTGCAAGTTTTGCGGCCAATGTTCCTTTACCCGAACCACTCGGACCATCAATAGTAATAATTTGAACTGTCATTGAACTCTCACTAAGAAGCAAATGCTTTAGCTAATCTCGAAAAGCCTAGTGTAATGGCTAGTTTTAACTGTGCAAGGATTAATTTACTGACCACTGGCGCTTTTGCCGTTAACTCGATGCGGTATGTAACTAAGGTAATGTATGGAGTAATCTCAGAAAACTCGATTCTACCTAAATGGTGTTTAATCAAAGGATTTTCTATTAATTTATACTCAATACTTTTATTTTCTTCCAACAATGTAATTTCTTCTTTAAGTGGCTTAATTGGACCAAATCCCATACGTCGAATTGAGCCTAAACCATCAGGTCTTTTAGAATCTGCGGAGTCTTTAACACGCACAACCTGTAAAGGTGCAAAAGCAGTATTGTAAGTTGAATGCTTAGAGAGCAAATTAAATACATCAGTAAGAGGAGCATTAAATTCTTTTTCTACGGTAATTACATTACGCATTGGATCGTCCTTATTAAATAGAATCATGACATTAAAACCGCGTTAGTTTGCCATAAGAGTATGTTAATTTTTAATCATTTAAGGACGTTTTTTGTTGTTTCTCTTGTTTCTTTTGCTCACGTCTTTGTTTAAAAAAATGGCTAAGCTGTTGTGCACATTTTTCTTGTAGACAACCATTCTGAAATGTAAACCTATGATTATAATAACCTTGCTGTAATAACTGACGCGCACTCACCAAAGAGCCTGCTTTAGGTTCTGGCGTACCAAAAACCACATGCTTAATTCTTGCATGTACGAGCGCACCTACACACATAGTACATGGCTCAAGAGTGACATATAAAGTCGTATCTTCAGGTAATCGATAATTTTCTAAAGAGGAACACGCTGCACGGATAGCTTGAATTTCTGCATGTGCAGTTGGATCTAATAAAGTAATTGGAGCATTATAACCAGATCCAATTACTCGATTTTGGCTCACCAGAACCGCTCCAACAGGTATCTCACCCTGCTGGGCGGCTAATTCAGCTTGCTCGTAAGCAAGCTGCATCCAGTATTCATCACTATATTCAGTCATTTACTTTAGTTGATCACACCGTGTTGTCTAAGTAAGGCATTCCAGCTATCAATTGAAGTTACTGGTGGACAATCAGCCAATATACCTCTCAAGCTTAGATCATCACATGGTTTCCATTCAGGTGATAAATCTTTATCAACTAAGCGTGCGCGAACACCTTCCACAAAGTCAGGATGACGTATTTTCCACTCAGAAATCTGAGCCTCTAGATCAAAGACCTCATCCCATGAGTGAATTTGTTTGCCCCATTGCCACAGTAACCAAGTAATTGCCGCGGTACTAGGAGATCCTTTTTGCAAATTCTCACTCGCTTGACGTAACCAATCACTGCTCGCATCACGCAAGCTAACAATAGCTTGGTAGTCTTGTTCAAAATTAAAACCACGGCAAACGCTATGAATTACATCAAGTGAGTTTTGCAATGGACCCGCCGCAACAGGACGGTGCAAACTATTTAAAGTATCATCAATTGCTCGGAAATCCCCTGCAGGATAATGAGCCCAATTAATATTTAAAACTTTTTGCAAAACATTATCACGCTGTGCTTCACAAATATGTGTTGCCCAACCGATGCTATATGCTCCAGCAGCAGTCATGATTGAACCGGTTAACCCCGTAAACAAACCTATTGGACCACGATCTGCCAAGAAACGGCTCGCACCAACATCAGGATATAAACCAATATTAATTTCAGGCATTGCTAAACGTGAATATGGCGTCACTAGACGGAATGGTGCAGCCATAAACAAGCCTAAACCACCGCCCATTACATAACCTTCTCCCCAAACCACAACCGGTTTAGCATAATTATGTAAAAGTAAATCTAAAGCATATTCCTGCTGGAAGAACTTATTTGCGGTATCGACTTCTTGATTTATAACAAGTTGGCGTAATTTTCTAACATCACCACCTGCACAAAAAGCTTTTGGTGTAGTTGAGTCTAACCAAATTGCTTTAACCTGTTCATTGTCACGGAAATCTTCAAATACACGCAATAATGCCGTTACGATTGATTCGTCTAAAGCATGTAACGATTTAGGATGATTCAAACGTACTATACGCCAGCCGTTTTTTGCTTCTTCAACCACCAAGTCCGGGTGATAGTTATTTACATTGGGAGAGTTCATCATGCGTCCAATTGCCAGTCTATGGGCTCAATGCCATGTTGTTTCAAATATTGATTTGTTTTTGAAAACACTTTGCATCCAAAAAATCCCCCTCTATTTGCAGCAAGAGGTGATGGATGTGCGGCTGTTAAAACCAAGTGTTTATCTCTATTTATACGTTGTCCTTTGCGCTGTGCATAAGCACCCCACAAAATAAATACTATATGTTGTCTCTGTTCATTTAGAACATCAATAACTTCATCAGTAAATGCTTCCCAACCTTGCTTTTGATGTGAGGTTGGCTGTCCAGCTTCAACAGTAAGCACGCTGTTCAGTAAAAGTACGCCTTGCGTAGCCCATTTTGTTAAGTCACCATGGCGAGGAGCTGGAATACCCAAATCTGTATGTAATTCATGAAAAATATTGCGCAAAGATGGTGGTAATGCAATACCTTTTTGAACAGAGAAACTTAATCCATTCGCTTGGTTTGGCCCGTGATATGGGTCTTGCCCTAAAATCACAACTTTCACATCAGCCAGTGGTGTGGTATTTAAAGCATTAAAGATCTGTTTACTAGGCGGATATATTATTTTCTGAGCTTGTTTCTGTTGAAATAAGAAATCGCGCAAACTATCCATCTGAGGACTTAATAGAAAAGGTGCTAAAGATCTTTTCCAACTTTCTTCTAATTGAACTTTACTGAGTTTATTTTGCTGTTGCTCAGTTAATTGCATTAATGTCATCCTAGATCAATTTTCAATTCTACAAATAAAATAAGTAATTCGATTTATACTTCGACTTGCAAATCAACTTGAGGATTATTAAATTTAATCCCTTTTTTCAAGTCTTCATACATTTGTGGATTTGCCCACTCTATCTGAATTTGTTCTGAAAAAACAATTCCATCAAGACTTAAAATACCCATTTGTTCGTTTTGAATATCTTCAATAAAACTCTGAGCATATCCAGTATCAGTCTCATGAACAATAACAGAATATACTTCAACATCACCTTCCCCATTTTGAGTGACTGTTGATTGTAAAACTTGCTGAGCTAGATAAAAGAAAATACGTGAAAACTGTTCAGCCGATGGTGAAACAGGTAAAGAAATCCAACGAGCACTAAAAGTCTGACATGCATCAATATATTGAGAATCATCTTTTTCCCAAAAACAAATTGCGTGATCAAAGCTATCGAATAAGTCTTTTATTACTCCTTTTAGGAGTCCAAAATCATAAACCATTTGCCCATGATCTAATTTCGAAGCTTTAAGCAATAACTCAACTTTATAGCTATGTCCATGAATTGATCGCTTACAACGATCCGATGTACAGTTACGTACAACATGTGCATTTTCAAACTTAAATAACTTACGAATTAACATGTGCCAAATCGATCATTCCTTCTAAGAACATTATTATAAAGCAAAAGACAAAAATTTCGCATCACTTTTCAATTAGAAGCAATTAGCAAAAAGTATGATAAGACTGATGAAGGAATATCGAATATACACATATAGACAGTTTATATTTACTTTAACGTTTAACTTGGAAAAATTTATAATTACAAACTTCAAAAAACATCTAAAGTAAATAAATCATAACTTTTCAATTAGTTAAAAGGCACTATATTTCTAGAATATACATAAACTTGCTTATCACTGCGCATTAAGGCACTTGTAAACTGTCTTTTTCTATTATTCAACACAACCTCAATTTGTGCTTGAAAAAAGTTCGACTTCACATCTAAAAGGCTATTAACTTCAGTTTTCTTTTGTGGATCAACTGTTGAAAAAGCATTCAATTGCCATAATTCATCAATATTTTGAAAGAACTTTAAATTCTGTTGACGTAATTGAAGTTCTTTTTCTATAGTCCCTAAATCTATTTTTTGATCAATACTCGCTAATACTAATGGCGATGCGGTATTAACATTCACTTTTGTATTTTCAGGTAATGCAGAAATGTATGGTGCGATTAAATCATATTTCTTGCCTTCAAAACCTCTTACCAATTTCAACTCTTCTATACGATGAAATTTAGCATTTGAAGCCAAATAGCCAGAGTCAAGTCCTTCATAATAGTTACTTTCTGCCCCCATAGGGCCGCTTGGTTCATCATCTGGATCTTGCCAATCAATAACTGCTTGACTTAACTCTGCTGGCAATCCTACACGCACAAGCAATCGCTCAAACCAATTTTTAGCAGCTTCGTTTACCTTGCCTTCATTGGTCGTTAAATTGTTTAGATTAAATTTTCCTGACTCATCTAGTAAGCGCCCCGATACGGCTCCATCTTCTATTGGGAAAGGTGGCATTGGCTGAGCCCAGCTTTCCTTTAAATGATCGATGCCACCAGCATTATTTGCATCTTGAATTAATAATTCAGAAAAAAAAGCTTCTGCACTTTTTGCATAGAGTAATGACTGATTTTGACGCATCAAATAACCCGTATTTTCCATAGTATTAGTTTGATGCTTTGCAATAGAGGCAGCTAAAATTGTAGCCAAAGCAACCATTATCAAAATTGTGAGTAACGCTACACCTTGCTGATTTTTTTTATAGAGTAACATTTATTGACCTCCCTGTTTGGAGAGCGATAAATCACCTTGGTTTAAGCTATAAATCCACTCATAACTTACACCTGCAACCGTGAGTTGCATTTTTATTCCTTTTGGCAACTTCCTAAATTCATCAGGTTTTGTAGGGTCAATATTAATTTCAGGCCACTTTGTTACTTCTTGAGGTGTCAAAACCATAATTTGAAATTGTTCAACTTGGCTCAACAGCGTACTTGATAAGGGTTGCTCTCTATTTGAAGTATTTAAGTTACTATATTTAAGGCGATAAAGCTTTTTTTGATCAGGATCATATCGATACTCGATACGCTCAAAAGGTGATAATCCTTGCTTTAATGGATCAGTAACACCCGCCTTACTAAAGCGGAGAACTTGATTATCAATCTCTAAAGCTGGACGTAATTGCCCGCCTTGATTGGCTGATAAAGGTATAATTTGCAATGTATCACGCAAAACTTGTTGATAAGCATCTTGTAATTCAAATAGCTGCACTTCATGTTGAGTATTACGATCACGGACTTTTAGTAAATAATCAAAAACCTTCCAACCCAACAAAGATAAAATAGCAAAAATTGCAATCGCAACTAAAAGCTCAACTAAAGTAAATCCTGAGCGAGGATTAACAAAGCGAAGCTTTGTCTGAGTGCAAGACGAAGAGCCTTGCTCGGAGTAACCCCTCATCATCTGCTCTGATCGTGCCGCAAGACGTGAAGCTGGGCCTGGAGAGCAAAAATATTTATTCTTTATCATTATTTTGCTTTCACGGGGTAATTAAAAAATACCAAGTGAGTAATACCATTTTGAACTTTCCCCTTATCAGAATCATATAAACTAACTTGTACATCTACTTTTTGAACATTTGGACTAATTGTAGATTGCGCAGATTTATCAATCTGCCAAGTCTCACCTTGAGAAGTCACTTGCTTGCTTTGTGTACCTTCGAGCCATTCCTGATTTATTTCCATTAAAGCAACTTCATTCATTGCGACAAACTGTGCTTTTGTTCTAAGAATTGCATTTGAGGTAGATTGAGTATATTGCATGGCTACTTTAGTTAACGCGACAGCCGCCACTGCAAAAATTGCTAAAGCAACCATTACTTCTAATAGAGTAAAGCCTTTAGATTTCATTTATTTTACCCAAATGATCAATTTGTATTTCTGAACCAATTGGTTTTTGTTCAAAGTAAAACTGTATTTTCACAGTTTTAGCTTCACCGTTACCGAACCAGATTAACTGAGGAGCCTGCCCTCCAATTAAATCGGTATTCGTAGCTTTTGAATAGTTTTGCTTATCTAAAGGTTGTATTGTAAACGATACATGTTTAGGCAGTTGCCGCGTAGTAAATTCTGAATATTTTTGCCAGCGATTTTTTAAATCTTGGACCTGTAATTTACTCTGGTCATGATACTCATACAATTCATAAGAAAATGGTGAAACATCTGTTTCACTGAGAGTAGATAAAGCTAAAACACGAGACTGATCAAGCGACTCTTTACCAATCTTATGCATATCAAGCAAAAATAACTCTCTTGCTTGCATCGCTTTCTTTTGGTCAACCCCACCTATGTTGAGTACAACTAGAGAGGTCATAATGGTCATAATAACAATCACCACCATCACTTCTATGAGAGTAAAACCTTTTTGAGATTTAAGTGGTGATTGAGATTTCATATCGACCTAAGCATATTGCTCAACAGCTTGTTTAGGCAAGGCTAAAGCCTGATCAATATAAGCCACTCTTAAAGTGTCTCTTGAACCTAAATATCGTTGATAAAAACTTGAATTGAGAATAGCTGCCGCACCATGAGTTAATGACCAAATAGAAGCAAGATAATCTCGTGTAGGCATACTGCTTTGAATAGATTCTAGGTAGTGGTCTGTCATACGAATGATAATTCGCAATCTCTGTTTACGCACTTGATAAAGTTCGTGAAAAAGATGATGTACGCCTTGAGCAGTGATTGAGAGTTTTTCCTCAATTTGATGGAATAAAACTGTTCGCTCAGGATGATGTAAATGATGCAACATGAAAAAAGCCAAATGCTCTGGAAAGGCTTTTTCAGTATCTTGAACCATTTCAAGTAACATACGCTCATTACGAATAATCAACAGCATGTACAACTCATCTTTACTTTGAAAGTGTTTGTACAAAGTTCCTTTTGCTAAATCAAGCTCAGCAGCCAAGACATCGAGTGTCATTCCGGCTTCGCCATTTTCTAGCAATAATTGTTCCGCAACCTGAAATATTAATACTTCTCTTGCTCGGAACTGAGCCTGACGATCCATCTTCACGCAATTACTCTCTTATATAGTTTCTATAACCTAAATCGCTTTTAGCAAGTTCTCAAAATTTTGTGAGGTGATCATTGCAATTTCCTCAACCGATTTATCATATACATCACTGAGCGCTTTGGCTACATAAGGCACGTATTTTGGTTCATTTGTTTTACCACGATATGGGACAGGTGCTAAATATGGGCTATCTGTTTCAATTAAAAGACGATCTAGTGGGACCTGTTTAGCTACATCGCGCAAATCCTGTGCATTCTTAAATGACACAATACCGGAAAAAGAAATGTAATAACCACAATCAAGCACAGCTTTAGCAGTTTCCCAATCTTCGGTAAAACAATGCAGGATCCCATGGGTTGATTGTTCAGCACGGATAATATCTACCGTATCATGCTTTGCTGATCGGGTATGAACGACAACTGGTTTTTTTAAAATTTTTGAAGCTTGGATATGTCTTGCAAAACACACCTTTTGCTCTTCAATAAAATCTGTACTGTGATAATAGTCCAGTCCAGTTTCACCTAAAGCCCATACTTTTTCTGATTGAGCCAATTCAATCAAATACTCAGTTGTTGCACGTGCCATTGTGTCCACATCCTCACAAGGGTGTACACCTACCGTATAACCAACATCTGCATGTTTATTTGCAATTTCAGCTAGTGCAATATGGTCATCGAGATCAACGGAAATTGCCATAAACTTAGACACTCCTTCTGCTCGCGCCGCTGCAAGCGCAAGGTCCAGATCACCGTTATAAGGCGTTAAATCTAACATCGTTAAATGGCAATGCGTATCAACAAACACTTTTCTTTCCTATTTAATTACATCGTATAACTTGGACGGTCTAGAGACATACTACCAGCCAAAACTCGTTCTGCCTCAGTTTTATAGTAAATTCCCTTATCTCCGCTTAACTGAATAGCAAAACCTTGAGGTTTAAATCCACTTTGCTTATGGGAGATCCAGATTACTTTGCCTGTTAGAGGAATTTTTTGAGACTGCTCAGGCAAAGTCGCTAAAATGAAAATTTCTTGTCCCATCTTTACCTTTTGTTTTGATGGTACGAATAGGCCTCCACCTTGCACATATCCCATATAGCTTGCTTGCAAAGTAGCTTTATCAGGAATATTTACCTGAATAATCCCCCCCATTTGCGGCTGCATAGTTTTCCCCTTAAATATTCATTAACGTTATAAATAATTGATCAATAATAAGTTGGCTTTGTACATTTTGTTCAACAAGCTTTTTTGCTTGCTGTAATTCACTATAAATATTAAATAAGCTTTCTAAATCATAATATGGGCTTAACTGATCAAAATCTAAATCAGTATTTTTCTGTGGTTGGTTTAGCTTGACACAAATTAAATCACCCAACAAGTATTCAAAAAGCATTATAAAATCATTAAAACTTAATTCTTTTTGCCATTTGCCTGAGAAAAATAAAGGCATATTTTTTTGAGCAACAATTTTAAGCCAATCATTTAAGAAAATTTGCCTTTTCGCAAACCAGTCACTTTGAGCAATTTCTATTGCTTGTAAAGGCATATCATTAGATAAGCCAAGCAGTAAATCAGGCTGCACTTCTGCAAGTTCAGATAAATACTCATTCAAATAAGAAGTAGCTTGCTCATATGAAATACGATCTAAAGCGAAATGTTGCAATCGGCTACGAATAGTGGCCGGTAGTTTAAGATAGTGATCAGCTAATAAAATTAAAACAACACGCTCGCCTGGTTCTTCTAAAGTCTTTAGCAAAGCATTTGAAGATGCCAAATTAAGTGCTTCTGCAGGCTCAATCACAATAACGCGCCAACCTTCTCCCGTTTGTTGTACGAAAGGTAGTAAGTCACGGATCTTTTCTATTTTAATTTTTGCATTCTGTTTTTTATTTTCTTCATCCGTTGTGATATGAACATAATTGGGATGAGTGTCTGATTTTAACCATTGGCAACTACTACATTCACCACAAGGGCCCTGCGGCTGCTTATTTAAACAAAGTACCCATGCCAAAAACTGCTTAGCAAAAGCATGTTTTCCACAACCTTGCTTGCCGTAAAATAAGAGACCATGTCCAATATTGGGAAACCTTGTTGTCAAGGTGTCCCATGTTGTTTGCTGCCAAGGATAAACCTTTGAAGTTACATTCGGATTCATTAAAAATTAACGCTTATTCAAAAGATTCAACAGGCATACTATTTAAGCGATCAAGATCAGCTTGAGTGTCCACACCTGGTGGTAAATTGGCTTCGGCTACAGCAATTGCAATTCGATGACCATTTTCCAAAACACGTAATTGTTCAAGGCTCTCCAACTTTTCAAGCTTCCCCATATCCCATGTTACGTATTCTTGTAATAAGTTCACTCGATAAGCATATAAACCTAAATGACGAAATGCTTGTGAATGTAAAGTCGGTTCATCATGCTTAGCCCCATCTCGATCATAAGGAATGGTAGCCCGGCTAAAATATAAAGCTTCATTTTGTTTAGACATGACTACTTTTACAATACTGTCACGCTGGAACTCATCTAAGGTATGAATCGGCTCACACAACGTAGACATTGAACAATTTGGTTTATCAACCAAAAGTTCTGCAACTTGCCGAACAAGTTGAGCTGGCAATAAAGGTTCATCACCTTGAACATTTACAATAATATCGTCTGCATCCCAACCCTTAATGCGAGCCACCTCACTTAAACGGTCTGTACCCGAAGGATGATCTGCACTGGTAAGAACTACATCAATTCCATCTGCACGGCAGATCTCAGCAATACGTTCGTCATCTGTTGCCACGCACAAATCATCAAAACCTTCGACTTTTTTTGCCTGATCCACTACACGTAAAATCATAGGACGGTTATGAATAAGCAACAATGGTTTACCTGGCAAACGCGAACTTGAGAAGCGTGCTGGAATGACGATGTGTTTCATTTTTTCTTCCTAAGATAATTGAATATCAAGTTCTTGCAATTGCATTTTTAAAACCTGATAACACTGTGTAGACAGCACAGCTGTAACAGGAACTACCCAAATAGATTGTTTAAATTCAGGATGTTTTTCAAGTAACGGTAATAGTTTAACTGCATCTTTTTCAGTTGTAATAAGTGGCAGCTCATCATTAAAAATTAAATCATTGATTGTGTAATCATGATGATCTTGAAAGGCATGCTCTTCGAATTGCTTCAACCCTAGATCTTTAAGGGTTTGATAAAACCGTTGAGGAAAGCCAATACCCACTACAGCATGATAATTATTCTCAAGATTAAAGCTTGGTTTAGAATTAGATAAAGGGTTAAGTAAATATGGCTGTCCTGTCTCGAGATACATGTTTAATTCTGTAGCAGGTTTATGAGTATGCTCAATCACTGTTCCAGTTTCTAAACGTTCAACAGGCTCTCGCAGATAACCTTCAGGTAATAGTTTTTTATTCCCTAAACCACGATTTTGATCCAGTACAATCCACTCGATCTGTCGATCTAATGCCCAATGCTGCAACCCATCATCACTAATAATCAAATCTATTTCTGATGACTCAAGCAATAACTCTATTGCGGCCTGCCTATTAGGACCTACTGCCATTGGTACACTTGTAGCCTGAACAATTAATGCTGGCTCATCCCCAGCTTGAGCTACTTGGCCGCCCGAGGTAACCAGCAGTGGAAAAGGACCATTACCCCCATATCCCCGACTAATTACCCCTACTTTTACATTATGCTGCTGTAGATAATTCACCAGTTGTATTAGCAAGGGAGTTTTTCCGCTTCCACCTACTGTGATATTACCTATAACCATCACAGGTACGGGCGCTTTATAAATTTGCTTAAAACCTGAATTATAAAGATTACGATTTAGTAAAAACCCAGCCCGATACAAGCAAGACAATGGACGTAAAGCAATCAACCAACTCGATTGTTTATTCCATGCATTCTGGATCAGCTGGACTAATGACATGCTTAGTTATCCTCGAAATTACGCTGATGTAATTGATAATAAGCACCATGTTTTGCGAGGAGTTCTTGATGAGTACCTTGTTCAACAATTTGTCCTTGATCCATCACTACAATACGGTCAGCATTTTCAATTGTTGATAAACGGTGAGCAATGACAATCGTAGTGCGGTCTTGCATCGCTTCATCAAATGCTTGCTGAATAAAATGTTCAGATTCATTATCAAGAGCACTTGTAGCTTCATCTAAAATTAATATTGGAGCATTCTTTAAAATTGCTCGAGCAATAGCAATTCGCTGACGCTGACCACCAGATAAGTTTAGGCCCTGTGCCCCTAAAACAGTATCATAACCATTTGGTAAATTCATAATGAAGTCATGTGCATATGCAGCTTTTGCAGCGGCATGAATTTCCTCATCTGACGCACCTTGCAACTGACCATACGCAATGTTTTCACGAACAGTACGATTAAATAATACAACTTGCTGATTTACCATTGCGATTTGGGTACGCAAACAAGAAAGATCAATATCATTAATTGGCAAACCATCTAAATAAATTTGCCCACTTGATACCTCTTGGAAACGTACCAACATATTAACTAATGAGCTTTTACCAGCACCTGAACGTCCAACTAATGCTACAGTTTGCCCAGGAAGAATATCTAAAGAGAAATCTTTAATAGCCTGTACGCCATCAGCATAATTTAATGCCACATGATCAAAACGAATTGCACCATTTAGTTTAGGTTTCAACTGACCGTTATTTTGCTCTTCAGGCAAATCTAATAGTTCAAAAACAGAATGAGCTGCTGCTAAACCGCGTTGTAACTTTTCATTAACATCAGTCAAGTTTTTAACTGGTTTTGCTAATAGACCAGCAGCTGTAAGGTAAGCCACGAACTCACCAGCACTAGTATTACCTAAAATCTGTGGTCGTAAAGCTAACCATACAATAAGGGCCATCGCACAAGCCATTACTACCTGAACCACAGGGCTATTCAGGTTTTGTACAATTACCATTTTTAAACCACGTTTTAAGTTTTCTTCTGATGACTTATAGAACCGTTCTTGTTCAGACTCTTCACCAGCAAAAGTTTTTACTACAGCATTACCATTGATACTCTCTTGAACAACGTGGTTCACATCACCCATTGTATCTTGAACCTGTAATGAGAGTTTTCGCATACGTTTTGAAGCTTTACGTACCAATACACCAATTACAGGTAAAAATACAAAAACACATAAAGTAAGACGCCAATTGGTATAAAACAGATAGCCTAATAATCCCAGTGTAATCATCCCATCCCTAACGATGACTCTTAATGACTCCGAAGAAGCTGCTGTTAGCTGCTCAACGTTATACATAATCTTGGCAGTAATATGGCCAGATGAATTATCTAGGTAATATTGTGCCGGTAGTCTTAAGAGTTTGGCATAAACTTCTTGGCGAATACTAAAAACCAAACTACGTGAAATCACCGCAGTATAGTAACCTCCCATAAAAAGGCCTAAACCACGGAAAAAAACCAATAAAATGATTAATAATGGGAACCAATCCAAATCACTTCTACTGCCACTTTGGATTGCATCAATAATAAATTTAATCAATTTAGCAACGGAGACTTCTGTTGCTGAGTTAATACCGAACCCGATAAGAACTAATAAGGCCACGCCCCAATAAGGTTTTAAATAGGCTATGAGACGCAAATAAACCTTAAAATCTTGATTCACTCAGAAAAACCTCTAGAAGGAACTTTGGTACTAATATTGATGTTAACAAAACCGAGTTGTCCTGCTACATCCATAACGCGAATTACATCCTGATGAGACGCTTTGGCATCCGCAGCAATGATGAACATAAAATCACGGCGCTCTTGAGCAACTTGCTTAATCGCAGTACTCAGATCAGCAACCTCTTTAGACGAAAGTGCCTGACCATTTACAGCATAATGACCAGAAGAGTCTACCACGACTTCAATTTTGTGATCGTACTGTTTTGGTGGAACACCTTGTGCATCTGGTAAAGTTAAATTGAGGCGACTTGGCTGATTAAAAGTAGTCGATAGTAATAAAAAAACTAAAATGAACAACAAACAGTCAATCATAGGCGTTAAATTGATATGAATGTCTTCAACCTTAGAACGTTTAAATTTCATCTGGCTATTCACCCATCACCCAACACGACGATGTTCTGCTATAGACGAGGAACGTTTATAGAACAATGAGGCATGAAATAAAGTCGATTGCTGTTCTAGGTCAGTAATATAATCTTGTACTAATCTTTGAAAATAGCGATAAGCAACTAAAGCAGGAATCGCAATTAACATTCCCACAGCTGTAGTAATAAGCGCTTTAGAAATACCCGGAATCATTAAACTTGGACTACCAGCCGATCCAAAATCAATCACAAGAAATGATTCAATAATTCCCACCACAGTGCCAAGCAATCCCAGTAACGGCGCTACAGCACTTAAAGTGCCCAAAAAATTAATATTTTTTTCTAAATAAGAAATTTCTTGAGAAGCTGCAACTTCCATCTGCGCACGTGCAAATTGCTCACCATGCTCACGATGATCAAAACCTGCTTTTAAAATGTGAGCCAATGCACTGTTTTGCACTTCTACATTTTGTTCCAAATTTTCCACAATATCTTCAGTTCTTAACGAACTATCATCAATTAATGCTTTGGGTAGAACTTGTGAACGTCTTAACCGAACAAAACGTTCAATGCTGATCGCAACAGTTAAAATTGAGCACAGAATTAAAGGCAGCATCAACCAGCCACCCGCTCTCACAAGTTCCCACATATCTTCTTCCCCAAGAATATAAAATTAGAAATATATGACCCAAATACAAATTAATTAGGCAAACAAATATTTAAAATGCCATCTAACTCATCTAAAGTATGGTAATGAATAACAAGCTTACCCTTACCTTTTTGATTATGATCAATTTTCACATTAGCGCCAAAACGCTCTGATAATTTTTGTGTCAATTGTTCAATATCAGGTGCTACAGGTGCTTTTTCCTTCTCCTGCTTAGGCTCACTTCTATCACGCACCAATTGCTCTGTTTGACGAACAGATAGTCCTTTTTCAATTACGATTTTAGCAACGTCTAATTGATCTTTACCCTTTAACGTCAAGATAGCTCGAGCATGCCCCATATCAAGCTGGCCTTGCTGCATGAAATCTTTAATTTCATCCGCCAAACTCAACAAACGAAGTAAATTACTTACGGTAGTACGTGCTTTCCCTACTGTGTCAGCAATTTCTTGATGGCTCAAACCGAATTCATCATGAAAACGCTGCAAGGCTATAGCCTGATCAATCGGATTTAAATCTTGACGCTGAATATTCTCAATAAGTGCTAATGCAATGGCAACCTGATCATTTAAATCACGAACAATTGCAGGAATTTCAGTTAAACCCGCAAGTTGCGCTGCACGCCAGCGTCGTTCACCAGCAATGATTTCGTATGGATGTGATTCATCATCAACTGGACGAATTACAATAGGTTGCATCACTCCATGTTTTTCAATAGAAGATGCTAACTCTTGCAAATCATGCTCATGAATAAAGCGACGTGGTTGATATTCACCACGTTTCAATAAATTTACATCAATTTGTTTCAACTGTCCGTGGTCAAGTGCCTGTGCTTCCAGCTGTAATTTTTCTTTTTGAATTGAACCAAGTAATGCATCTAAACCACGTCCTTTAGCCAATCCGCGTTTTTTGATGCTCATACTTTACTTCCTTTCTTTACTTTACTTTTCTTCAACATCTCAGCTGCAAGATTTAAGTATGCAACTGCACCTTTAGAACTTTTCTCAAAATATATAACAGGCAAACCATGCGCCGGCGCTTCTGCTAAGCGAACATTACGCGGAACGACAGTATCATAAAGTTTTTTTCCGAAATACTGTTCTAACTCAGCAGATACATCACGTGTTAAAGCATTTCGTGCATCGTACATTGTACGTAATACACCAATAATCTCTAAATCAGGATTTAATGCCTTTTGAATACGATCTATAGTCTGGGTTAAATCAGCTAAACCTTCTAGCGCATAATATTCGCATTGCATTGGAATGATTACACTATCTACAGCTGCCAAAGCATTGACAGTAATCAAACTCAAGCTTGGCGCACAATCCACAATGATAAAATCAAATGAGTTTCGGATTTCATTCAAAGCATTTTTTAGAATGAATTCACGGCCCTCTTGTTCTGCAATAGCAAGCTCAACACCGGAAAGTTCACGATTAGACCCTAAAACTTTATATCCAACTTCTGCTTTTTGAATGGCCGTTTCAATTGGTACTTCACCAAGTAGAACATCCGTAATGGAATACAAAAGATCGTTCTTTTGAATACCAGACCCCATCGTAGCATTACCTTGTGAATCCATATCTACAAGTAATACACGTTTCTTTAATACAGCTAGAGACGCTGCAAGATTTACTGCAGTCGTTGTTTTACCAACACCACCCTTTTGGTTTGCAATCGCAATAATTTGAGCCATGGTAACCCTAATACTTTTTATTTAAATACGTTGAAGTAAAAGTAAATGACGTTGTTCATCAAGTCTTGGTACGCGCAGCTCAATCACTTTACATGAAAAGTCCTGATTAAGTTGCTCAATTTCCTCAACTGGCACAACTCCTTTCATTGCTGCAATTATACTGCTCTGATGCAAGTATGGCTGAGCTGCATCCACAAAATCCGTTAAAGAAGCAAAAGCGCGACTTGTAATCACATCAAATTGACCAAGCTCATCAATTGTATCTTGATTTTCAACACGTGTTTGCACGGCTACTACGTTTTTTAACTTAAGGTCAGCAATAAACTGTTTCAAAAAACGAATTTTCTTACCATTCGAATCAAGCAATACACATGAGCGTTCCGGCTGACATAAAGCAATGATCATGCCCGGCATACCACCACCTGTACCTACATCAAGCAAACGGCCTGTTGGCAAATCTTTCAAAATACTTAGGCTATCTAACAAATGCTTCACTAACATTTCTTTCGGATCACGAATCGCTGTTAGATTATAAGCTTTGTTCCAAAGTACCAAAGCATCTTGATACTTCAACAATAATGTCAAAGCTTCATCGCTAAGCGATAAACCTAATTTTTGACTACCCTGTTGTAACTCTTGAAAAAACGGATGCATAAACAGATAACATCTAAGTAAAATTTAAAACAAAGTATACCCATTTATGCATCGTGGAACACTAGTTAACGATTAGGGATTACACACTTAATCGTAGAAGCCTTCACGAATTTGCAAATCTAGCTCCATTAAACGCTCAGGCGTTCCCACATCTACCCATGCACCTTTAAGCTTTTCACCAGATATTTTCTGATTATGCATCGCTTGCTTCAATAGTGGAGCTAAAGGACGCTTACCCGCTTCCAATCCGTCAAAAAGTTTAGGATGAATAACAGATAGACCACTAAAAGTGAGGTTTTCGCCCGTCACATCTTGATCGAATGTAAAAGCGCGCCCATCCAATAATGTAAAGTCGCCTTCAGGATGCTGTTTAGGATTATCAACCAACACAAGATGTGCCAAATCATCTTTTAGCTTAATATGGCGCAGACCTTCAAAATTCATTGTGGTCCATACATCTCCATTCACCAGAATAAAAGGATCTGTTCCAAGCAGTGGCAAAGCATTAATAATTCCACCAGCTGTTTCTAACCCTTCATCCTCTCGTGTCCAACGGATATCCACACCAAATTGAGAGCCATCACCTAAACTACTGATGAGCTTGTCGGCCAACCATGCAGAATTGATGACTATTTCAGTCACACCAATTTTCTTAAGTTTTTCAATATGCCACACAATCAGGGGTTTACCACCCACCTCGAGCAAAGGCTTTGGTGTATATAGCGTAAGTGGACGCATACGATTGCCCAAGCCAGCAGCAAGAATCATTGCTTTCATTATGCTGCTACCTCATAGCTACCATATTTCTCGATAAATTTAGGCATCACGATGTTATTCATAAATACCATAAACTCTTCAAGCTCAGGGTAACCACGGCTTTCTTCAAGCAAATACCACATGACACGTGGTAAATCCTTCAAATAACCTGACTTACCATCACGTTCAAACAAGCGAACAAAAATACCTAGAATTTTAATATGGCGCTGGATCGCCATTAAATCTGCATCACGTTTAAATTGATCAAAACTACGGTTTTGTTTAGTCGACGCTGGCAACAGGTCATAAAACACTTTAAACCATTGATAAACACGATCAGCGTTCCATTGAACATATGCATCACGAGTAATCGAAATTAGATCATATGTATCAGCGCCAATAACAGCATCTTGGAAGTCGATTACCCCTAATTCTTGCTCATCGGTAATTTTCATCAAATTTCGACTATGAAAATCTCGATGTACAATAACTTGCGGTTGGGCTAATGCAGCGTGAGCCAAGAAGTCAAATGCATTATCAATCGTTTTTTTCTGTTCAGCAGTCGGCTGAATAGAAAGCGACGGCAACATCCAGTCTGTGAGTAGCTGCATTTCCGACATTAATTTTTCGTAAGAATAAGCTGGGAACTGATTAGTCCCGTCAATAGATTGCAATTGAATAAGTTGTTTAAAACTTTGTTCGTAGTATTTATCAACAGTTTCATTAGTTAATAATGTCGACAAAAGCACATCACCAAAGTCTTCTAACAATAGAAAACCTTGAGCCAGATCTTTCGCGATGATCTGAGGCACACGTACGCCATGGCTCGCAAAAAACTCGTCAATGGTCACAAACGGAACACAGTCTTCTTTTTCTGGAGGGGCATCCATGAGCATATACGTTTTATTTTGTAACTCGATACGCGCATAACGGCGGAAGCTTGCATCACCTGCTAAAAAAGCGATCTTAAATTGATCATTTTCAAGAACAGATGTAAGCCATGTATATATCAATTGTTCACGTTGTGTATTCATTTGCAATAAAATCTAAAACAAGCTGAGATTTTTGAAGGGTTAAGTGTAGCCACTTATAAACTTTTTCTCTATGATGCGACAATAATTAATTGTGAATTAGCATACTTGGTTAATGAGACAATGAAGCATCAGTTTAAATTTAATCCTTTAGCGACAGCTATTTTTACGCTCTTATGTGGCTCCATACAATCAAGTTATGCTGAGTCAACTGATGTTGTCTCCAATATAGACAATAATCAACTTAAAGCGAGCATCAAGGAAGCTTACCCAGGTCAAGAATTCTTTCAACAATATTATGTTGATAAATCTGCACCTGAAGCTCAGCTTCGTGACAATAAATATTTAAGCTCGGCATTTTGCCAAGGCACATGGGTTACACCGATTAACCCTGAGACCAAAGCTTTAGATGCCGACAAAGCGACTTCTGTCGTTACTGCTAACTACGGACATTACAACCCAGCGGGTGATTCTGTTTTAGAAGGTGATGTCGTTATTGATCAGGAAGGACGCACAGTTCGTGCTGACAAAGTAACGATTGATAAGACCCAAACCTTTGCGCATGCACAAGGTCGAGTACAGTTAGCTCAAGGCGGGTTACTTTCACAGAGTGATGAAATTAATTACAACCTAAAAACCCAAACCGGGAATTTAGACAATAGTTTTTATATTTCTGAACAGCAACATGCCCATGGTCATGCAGGAAAAATCGAAAGAACCTCACCAAACGTTATGGTTCTTAATGATGCAACCTATACGACTTGCCCACCAGGCCAAAAACCTAGTTGGAAAATCCAAGCCAATAAAATTGAGTTAAATCAGGAAACTGGACGCGGCGTAACTCGTGGAACAAAATTATATGTTAAGGACGTTCCTGTTCTAGCTGTTCCCTATTTTAACTTCCCGATTGATGACCGCCGTACTACAGGTATCCTCAACCCACAATTTGGTTTCTCAAACGATGGCGGTGTTGAGCTTTCTGTTCCGGTTTATCTAAACCTTGCACCTAACTATGATTTGACACTTACTCCGCGATATTTAGCAGACCGCGGTGCAATGCTAAAAGGTGAATTTAGATATTTAACTGATGGCTTTGGTGCTGGGGAAATGTGGGGTGGCATCTTGCCATCTGACAAAGGTTATGATGACAAAGATCGTAAAGATTTCCATTTTTTACATAATTGGGATATCAACGACCAGTGGTCTACTAACCTCGAATATAACTATGCATCAGATAAAGATTACTTCTCTGACTTAGATAGCAGTCCTAACTCTAAAACAGATCTTAACTTACGTAGAGCTTGGGAACTTAATTATCAACATGGTATTCCGGGTTTAAAAGCACAGCTTAAGGTCGAAGATTTTCAGACACTTGATCCTCTAGTTAAGGATGCAGACAAACCATATGCACGTTTACCACAATTCTTATTAAATTACGTCACTGGTAATCCACTAGGACTACAATACGAATTTAATAACGACACTGCTTACTTTAAGAAATCAATTAATGATGATTCTGCTCAAGAAAGTAGTGGTACACGTATTTATAACCAGTTCGCAACACGTTATAACTACCGTACACCCGCAGCTTTTGTGATTCCTGAAGTCTCTGTACGTTCTATTCAAACGTTCTATGATAAGGACAGTATCGCATCTCAAAATCTAGATGGTGGTTCCGAAAATAAATCAGTCGTTGTACCTCAATTCACGTTAGACACTGGACTGAACTTTGAACGTGATGGTAAGTACTTACAAACACTTACGCCACGTGCTTTCTACGCTTACGCTCCATACAAAAATCAAGATGGTTATCCTAACTTTGACTCAACCACCGCATCAGTAAGTTATGATCAATTATTTAACCCTTACCGTTTTTATGGTCATGACCGCCTTGAAGACAACAACTTTTTATCATTGGGTGTGAGTTATAGCCTCTTTGACACAGTAGGTTTAGAACGTTTACGTGCAAGCGTAGGCCAAAGTTACTATTTTGAAGATCGACGTGTCACTTTAAAACAAGGTCAAGACGAATTTGACACCGAGCGTAACACTGGTCCTGTTGTTAGCCTATCTAGCCAACTTAATCAAAACTTTACCATTGCTGCCAACTCAGCTTGGATGTCGAATGGTGACAATGCTCAACGTGACTTCCAGCTTTACTATACAGGTGATAAAGGAAATCTATATAACTTAGGCTATTTCTATCGTAAAGACATTCCTGGTCGTCAAGACACTTATGACCAAGTGGTTGCATCGTTTATACAACCAATTAAAGACAATTGGCGTATTATGGGCCACGTACAATATGACATGGACAATGATGTTGCCCGTGAACTCTTGTTAGGAGTTAACTATGAGTCATGTTGCTGGGGTATTTCTGTCTATGGCCGTTCATACTATAACGATCTAGACGATCCAAAATCTCCAGATGTTAGTGAAAAGCGCGCGATCATGGCCGAAATTACATTAAAAGGTTTAGGTGGTTTAAACAATAAACTCGCGTCTTTACTTGAAAATCGCGTTTTAGGTTTTAACAAAATTAATCAATCTTGGACACAACGTTAATGAAGACAAAGCATCTTAAACAGTTTTTTAAAGCAACTACACTTGCTGCCCTAATCTCTTCATCAATGCATAGTTTTGCCCAACCCGCTGATGAAGTTGTGGCAATTGTGGACAATAGCGTAATTTTAAAAAGCGATCTTCAACAAGGTATGGCTGAAGCAGCTCATGAACTGCAAGCTCAAAAGAAAGAAGTGCCACCTCAGCAATACTTACAGTTTCAAGTATTAGATCAACTCATCTTGCGTGAGGCACAACTTGAACAAGTTAAAAAATATGGCATCAAACCTGATGAAAAAAGCTTAAATGAAGCAGTCTTAAAAGTAGCAAGTCAATCTGGAAGTAAAAGTTTAGAAGCTTTCCAGCAAAAGTTGGATGCTATGGCACCCGGAACTTATGAAAGTTTACGTGGCCGAATCGCTGAGGATTTAGCGATTAGCCGTTTGCGCCAACAACAAGTGATGTCTCGCATTAAAATTAGTGATCAAGATGTAGAAAACTTCTTAAAATCACCTCAGGGACAAGCTGCGTTAGGTAACCAAGCACATGTAATTCATATGCGCATTTCTGGTGACAATGCACAAGAAGTTCAATCTGTAGCTCAAGAAGTTCGTTCAAAGCTTGCGCAAAGTAATGATATAAATGCTTTGAAAAAACTTTCAACTGCAAATGTAAAAGTTGAAGGTGCTGATATGGGTTTCCGCCCACTGTCTGATATTCCTGCTGAACTTGCAGCTCGTATTACTCCATTACAAGATGGTCAAACGACTGACTTAGTTTCAGTACGTGATGGTGTACATGTTTTAAAGCTTCTTGAACGTAAACAAAATGAGCAAAAAGCTTTAGTACCTCAATTTCAAACCCGCCACATTCTCATTCAACCATCTGAAGTAGTCACTCTTGAGAATGCTAAGCAAATTATTGATAACATCTATAAACGCTTAAAAGCTGGTCAAGATTTTGCAACACTTGCAGCAACCTATTCAAATGACACAGGCTCAGCACGTGATGGTGGAAGTTTGGGTTGGGTAACACCTGGAATGATGGTTCCTGAATTTGATAAAAAAATGCAGGAAATTCCTGTAGGTGAAATTAGCGAACCTTTCCAAACTCAATTCGGCTGGCATATCTTACAAGTAACAGATAAACGTGAAAAAGATATGACGCATGAATATCAAGAGCGTATGGCACGTCAAATTTTAGGTGAACGCCAATTTAACACTGAGATTGATAGCTGGTTACGTGAAGTACGTGCAAATGCATATGTAGAAATCAAAGATCCAAGTCTAGACAAAAAGAACTTACAAAAGTAAGTCTTTTTCTCTCCATCAAAACCTGTGTTTATCACAGGTTTTTTTATGAATGAAATGTATGTAATAAAAAACCGGTTATATAAATAACCGGTTTCTATAAATTAAACCCTGACGGGAATTATTTATAGCGATCAACCATTTTCTCTAAAGAAATCGGACGAATCTTGTCAGCATTTCCAGCTGTACCAAACGCTTCATAACGATCAATACAAATTTGCTTCATTGAATCTACAGTTTTAGCAAAGTATTTACGTGGATCGAATTCAGCTGGGTTTTCAGCCATAAACTGACGAATTGCACCAGTAGATGCTAAACGTAAGTCTGTATCGATATTGATCTTACGCACACCATGTTTAATTGCTTCTACAAGCTGCTCAACAGGTACACCATAAGTCTCTTTAATATCACCACCAAACTCATTGATTACTTTCAACCACTCTTGCGGCACAGAACTTGAACCATGCATAACAAGATGAGTATTTGGTAATGCCGCATGAATTTCTTTAATGCGGTCAATTGCTAAGATATCACCTGTAGGTGGACGAGTGAACTTGTAAGCACCATGTGAAGTACCTACAGCAATCGCCAATGCATCTACATTAGTGTCGGCAACAAACTGAGTCGCTTCTTCAACAGAAGTAAGAAGTTGTGAGTGGTCAAGTACACCTTCAGCACCAACACCGTCTTCTTCGCCAGCCATACCAGTTTCAAGGCTACCTAAACAGCCAATCTCACCTTCGACAGAAACACCACATGCATGTGCTAAAGCAACAACATTACGAGTTACATCAACGTTGTATTCGTAAGAAGTAGGTGTTTTACCATCTGTACCTAATGAACCGTCCATCATTACGGAACTAAAGCCAAGCTGAATTGAACGCTGACAGATATCAGGGCTTGTTCCATGGTCTTGATGCATTACCACTGGAATATGCGGCCATTCTTCAATTGCAGCCAAAATAAGATGGCGTAAGAATGGAGCGCCTGCATATTTGCGAGCTCCAGCTGATGCTTGAACAATTACAGGTGAATTGGTTGCATCCGCGGCAAGCATAATTGCACGCATTTGTTCTAAGTTATTTACGTTAAATGCTGGTACGCCGTAGTTATGTTCAGCAGCGTGATCCAAGAGCTGGCGCATTGAAATGAGTGCCATAATATCCTCCCAGGTAGTGCGGCTTATTCTACCCTGTCATTTATTTCAATTCAGCAACAAATCACAGTATTTCAAAAAAAATCCCTGCATTTGCAGGGATTTTTTAACAAAAAACAACAAATTAATGTGTTTCTGAAGCAGCAGCCTCACTTGGCGCACTACCTTCAACCACATCTGTATTCTTTTCATCTAGAACTGGCTTATCAATCGCATCAATTGCTGCTTGTTGCTCAGGCGTTACTTTTTCAGAAACAGCAGTAGATGCAGCTGATTCTTGCCCCGCTTGAGATGCTTCATCTTTCTTAGCACAAGCAGTCAACATCATCGGTACAATTAACACAGCAGCAAATGTAAGCTTTAAATTCATCACTATTTTCCACAGTTGGTGATTTAATGCTCGACATTTTATTGCAGATATATGACAGTTTAATGACTTATCAATGAAAAAGGGATTGGTTACCCAATCCCTTCTTATTTCTATATAACAGTATTAAGCACGTTCAAGCAAAGCAGCAACTGCTGGCAATGTTTTTCCTTCAACAAACTCAAGGAATGCGCCACCACCTGTAGAAATATAACCAATTTGATCAGCTACGTTATATTTATCAATCGCAGCTAATGTATCTCCACCACCAGCAATCGAGAATCCTTCCGATTGAGCAACCGCAAGAGAAAGTGCTTTGGTACCTTCACCAAATTGATCTACTTCAAATACGCCTACTGGACCATTCCAAAGGATCGTTTTTGATGTTGTTAAAATATCAGCAAATGCTTTAGCTGTTTCTGGACCAACGTCTAAAATCATATCATTTGCAGTCACATCTTCTACTTTCTTCACAACAGCTTGAGCTGCTGCTAAAGAACCTAAGAAATCTTCAAAATTAATTTGCGATGCATCAGCAACTACAACATCTGTAGGGAGTGGAACACTTACTTTAGCAGCAATTTGTTTAGCAGTTTCAACCAAGTCAGCTTCATATAATGATTTACCAACGTTAAAGCCAGCAGCTGCTAAGAATGTATTTGCAATACCGCCACCAACGATCAGTTGATCACAGATACTAGAAAGTGAGTTTAAAACATCGAGTTTAGTTGAAACTTTAGAACCAGCAACAATTGCAACCATTGGTTTTTCAGGAGTTTGCATTGCACGGCCTAGTGCATCTAACTCAGCAGCCAACAAAGGACCAGCAGCAGCAACTGGAGCGAAACGAGCTACACCTTCAGTAGATGCTTCTGCACGATGAGCAGTACCAAATGCATCCATAACAAATACGTCACATAGTGCAGCATATTTTTGAGCGAGCTCTGGATTATTTTTCTTTTCGCCATGGTTAAAGCGTACATTTTCAAGCAATACAACTTGACCAGCTTCAACTTCAACGCCTTCTAGATAATCTGTTAATAATTTAACTTCTTGGCCTAATACTTCTGTTAAATAAGCAGCGACTGGTGCAAGTGATTGTTCTGGCTTTGGTTCACCTTCAACAGGACGACCTAGATGTGAACATACCATCACTGCTGCGCCTTTATCTAAAGCAGCTTTAATAGTTGGTAATGCTGCACGTAAGCGAGCATCGCTAGTAATCACACCATTTTTGACAGGAACGTTTAAATCTTCACGAATAAGGACACGTTTGCCTGTTAAGTTAAGGTCAGTCATACGCTGAAAATTCATGTAAAGCTCTCTTTATGATTTTAAAAACGCGCCAATTTTAAATGATTACATCAAAAAAGGTTAGTTTTTTTGCATAAAAGCTGTAGAAAGCCCCAGTTTTGATTATGATAGAGGTAGTTATTTGATATTTCACCCATTATGTCTATTCATCCAGATCCACAAATCAATCGCTTAAATGTTTTAGGGGAACCTTTAGCAAGTTGTTGCTTTGACCCTATTACGGGCTATTTTAGAAATGGTTTCTGCCACACAGCAGTAACAGACCTTGGTCAGCACACCGTATGTGCACAAATGACCTCTGATTTCTTAAATTTTTCTCAAAAAATTGGTAATGATCTTATTACTCCTTTACCAGAAGTAGGCTTCCCTGGCTTAAAACCGGGTGATTTCTGGTGTATCTGCGTAACTCGCTGGGTAGAGGCTTATCAAGCTGGTGAAGCGCCTCCTATTAAAATACATGCATGTCATCAAGCTGTATTAAGCTATGTACCTTTACATGTATTAATGGAATTTGCAGTGTAATGGTTCAGCCACAAATTATTTTGGCTTCGAGTAGTCAAACTCGCAAAGACTTAATGGACCGTCTTGGAATTAATTATATTTGTATTAGTCCCGATATTGATGAAAGTCCTCGCGATGAAACCCATGCCGATGAACTTGCAAAAAGGCTCGCTTTCACAAAAGCTCAGGTGATTGCTGAACAGAACCCATCAGCCATCGTTATTGGTTCAGATCAAGTTGCTTGGCGAGAACATGCTCCGCATGACTTTATTGGCAAACCGATGACTAGTGAAAATGCTAAAGCACAACTAGCCGAAAATTCTGGTCGAACTGTTTTTTTTAGTACAGCGCTTAGCGTGCAATGGCTCGATAGAAACTTTGAACAAACGCTCGTTGAACATTATCAAGTTAAATTTCGAAACCTGTATCAAGCTGAAATTGAACGATACGTTTTATTAGATCAACCACTACATTGCGCAGGTAGCTTTAAGTGTGAAAGTTTAGGAATTAGCTTGTTTGAAAAAATGATAGGCCTAGATCAGACCACACTTATGGGTCTTCCTATGATTCAACTTTGCCATATTTTAAGGCAACTTGATCTACAAATTCCTTAATTCTAGATATTTTATAAATAGGTTATTTCCATGACAGAACCTTTAACAGTTTTAGGCGGTATTACTGCCGAGCAATTTTTAGCAGAGTATTGGCAGAAAAAACCTTTACTGGTGCGTAACGGATTACCAGAAATTATAGGTCTTTTACAACCTCAGGATGTGCAAGAACTTGCCTTGGAAGAACATGCAAGTGCCAGACTGATTCGCCAAAAAGATAAAAATCCAAATGAATGGCACGTAAAGTCTTCACCTTTAACCAAAGGTGATTTTCAAAAGCTACCAAAATTATGGTCAATTTTAGTACAGGCAGTAGATCACTACTCTTTTGATCTTTCTGAACTTTGGAAAAAATTTCCTTTTATTCCTCAATGGCGCCGCGATGACATTATGGTGTCTTATGCGCCTAAGGGTGGTTCAGTTGGGAAACATTTCGATTTCTATGATGTGTTTTTAGTTCAGGGTCATGGTCATCGTCGCTGGCAGCTAGGTCAAAGGTGCGATGCAAATACTGCATTTGTACCCAATCAACCATTAAGACTTTTGCCAGAAATAGATGTGCAATTTGATGAGGTTTTAGTACCAGGTGATTTACTCTATGTTCCTCCTGGAATGGCACATTATGGGGTTGCTGAAGATGACTGCTTAACTTTCTCATTTGGCTTTCGCATGCCAAACGTTGCAGGAATGATGGAACGTATTAGTGATCAATTTTCAGCCAATACTTTACTTCAAAATCCTGTTGTAGATATCGCACGCACACAAATGAGTCAAATTGGTGAAATTAGCTCAACTGAACTAAGTTATCTAAAAGAATTAGTTTTAGCTCAGTTGCAAGACTCTGCAGCACTTGATGCAGCAATCATGTCTTATATGAGCGAACCTAAATATCCAGATAATATTCCAGAACCTGATGAGATCGAAGCCGATGATCTTCAAGAGATCTTACATGAAGGTTATGAAGTTCTATTAGAACCTGCCTCTCGCCTACTTTATACAGAAAATAACGGAATTCTAAACTTCTGGGGAAATGGCGAAGCGCTATGTATAGCTGAAACTTTCGCACCAAAATTAAAAGCTATTGCTGATGGAGAAAGCTTAGCTTTCGATAGCGAATTTAATGAGCTTGAAATCCTTGAAAATGTTGCTTACTTACTCAATGAATCTATTTTGATGCTTTTGCCACCTTCAGAGTAAGAAACTTAATAAAAGTGGACTTTTCAAAGCAACGGGAAGTCCACTTTTAAATTGGCCGACAAACTCAAAAATAGATTTGTTTTTTGTTTATTAATTTCCTTTTTAAATTTTAAAGCGACTTATCGCAAAAATATTGAAGTTAAAAGATTTTGAAAAAGGAAGTATAATTATTTAAATATATAGCCTAGAACCCTTTACCTTTCCCTTAAAAGTAAAACTTCAGCGTTTAAAAAAATAATATCTTTTTTCTATCAATAACAAACAATACCTTGTAAAATTAAATTATCTAGATTCTCATTGATAAAGATCACCGTTCAAGCTAATAGCAATTCATTTGTGAGAGGCTAAAATATGTCGAAAAAAGATGACATTATTAACACCGCATTAAGACTTTTTAACTCGTATAGCTATAATTCAATAGGTGTAGATCGCATCATTAATGAATCTGGCGTTGCAAAAATGACTTTCTATAAGCATTTTCCATCAAAAGAAAAATTAATTGAAGAGTGTCTACTTCTTCGAAATACGCTTCTACAAAACTCTCTTACTTCTGCCTTATCAAAACATGATGAGTTAGACCCTCTTGCGAGAATTAAAGCAGTATTTTTATGGTATTCCGACTGGTTTAATAGTGAAGATTTTAATGGCTGCATGTTTCAAAAAGCCTTGGAAGAGGTTTTAAAACAATATCCTTCAACACATCAACCTGCCACTTTGTATAAAGCTTGGTTGACCCAACTCATGCAAAATCTTCTTAACCAGTATGATGTAAAAGAGCCAGTTCCCCTATCTTTACTACTCGTTAATATTTTGGAAGGTATGACCATACAGGCTCAAGTCGAACATGGTTCAATAAAAATTAATGATTACTGGACTCGAGTAGAAAAATTAATCGATTTCGAAAGAGCAGCATAAAAATAAAGCGTGATATTCTTCTTCTTATATTTAATGATTCTTCTTATGTATCACGCTGCGTCTGAAAGTCATTTTGGTTCACAATTAGACGTTTTTTTCGACCTTACTGAACCAAAATATACAGACCTGTCTGTACAAAACAGATTATATATTTAAAAAATAAAAACTCAATCCTTTTTTATGATTTGTCTCAAGATAAATTAGATTTAACTATTTATTGAAAGCAAATTGAAATTGTTTTAGGTTGACTTCGTTTCACTTATACTTAACAATTACACTTATAACACAAAGCAACATTTTAGACACAAAAGAAATACAAATAGTTGTTTTTAATTAGAAAGACTACTTATTTATCAATTCCTCTTATATTGCTTTTCAACAAAAACAATTGGATTGATTAGTTTTGCTACATTCATTTCTTTAAGATCAATCTATACTATGCCCGCTATATTGATATAGGTATAAAGTATGAAAGATGGACTCCAAATCGAAGAAATGAAAAATGCGGCTGATTCAGTCGTTGGAATTCTTAAATCTTTGGCTAATACAGATCGTTTATTAATTTTATGTCACTTAGCTTATGAGGAGTTAAATGTTTCTCAAATTGAAGAGAAAACCCAAATTACCCAGCCCACTCTTTCACAACAACTTATGATGCTACGCAAAAGTGATGTTGTATCAACCCGTCGTGATGGCAAGCAAATTTTTTATTCAATTAAGGATGACAATATGCATTCAATTTTAAATACGCTTCATCAGCTGTACTGTGCAAGTAAATAATATTTTTTAAATTATAAATTTATAATAATAGTAGTAACTTCCTGAAATATGCGATTTTTCAGCTTGAAAGCTTAGAGTCCAATCCAAGCACAAAGTTTTGAAAATTCGCGTAGCTTTTCTAAAAAGCTCAACCATATTTAACTTTTTGCCACCCTATTTTCTTTAGCCTATTCCATGCTTTCACAGCTTTTTGATATACCTAGTTTTTTAATGAGCAATTAACAAGCAAAACCACCAACTATAAAATTAAAAATATTAAATTAAGACCAATAAAAACAATTATTTAATATTACCATTAAGTATAAATACTTATAGGTGCTATAAAAAAGCTTAAGATTCACATCACTTAAGTATAAAATACTCCGCTTGTTCAACCTTTAGCCATGATTAGGTTAATAAGGCCTTTATATGCTTGCATTCTTTTCTCGATTAAGCTTAGTCACTAAGATTATTATCGCCATTATTCTAGGGATAGGCGTTGCATTACTATTTCCGAACGTTACGCCTTACTTAAGTTTATTTGGTGAGCTTTTCATTAAAGCCTTAAAGTCGGTTGCCCCTATTTTAGTTTTTGTATTGGTGCTTTCTTCTATTGCCAACTTCCAAGTGGGTCATAGCGCCAATTTACGCCCAGTTTTACTACTGTACGTTATAGGTATGTTGTTAGCCGCTTTTAGTGCTGTTATTGCAAGTTTATCTTTTCCAAGCACTCTTTACCTCAATACGGTTTCTCATAATAATTTACAAGCGCCTGGTAGTCTCGCAGATATATTAAAAAACTTGCTTTTAAGCTTTATTGCGAACCCTGTTCAAGCAATTAGTGAAGCTAACTTTATTGGTATTTTAGCTTGGGCAATTGGCCTAGGTTTAGCTATGCGCCATAGTTCAGATACCACAAAACAAGTGATGCAAGATGTTTCACATGCTGTAAGTGCTATTATTCATAAAGTAATTGCTTTTGCACCAGTCGGTATTTTTGGATTGGTTGCAGTGACCTTTGCTGATGCTGGTCTTGCGACGCTTGAGAGCTATGCACACTTATTAGTGGTGTTATTAGGAACAATGTTATTTGTTGCCCTCGTAGTGAACCCTATTTTAGTAGGTTTAACTATCCGTGGTAATCCATATCCATTAGTTTTTAAATGTTTAAAAGAAAGTGGGATCACTGCATTCTTCACACGAAGCTCAGCAGCAAACATTCCAGTTAACTTGGATTTAGCAGAGCGTTTAGGTGTTAACCCGTCTACAGCTAGTGTGTCTATTCCTTTAGGCGCAACAGTAAATATGGCAGGTGCGGCAGTAACGATTACTGTACTTACATTAGCAACCGTCCATACGCTTGGCATTCATGTTGATTTAGCTACAATGGTTATTTTATCAGTTGTTGCGACTGTATCAGCTTGTGGTGCTTCTGGTGTTGCTGGCGGTTCTTTACTTCTGATTCCAGTAGCTTGTAGTTTATTTGGTATTTCATCAGAAGTAGCAATGCAAGTTGTGGCCGTTGGTATGATTATCAGTGTATTGCAAGACTCTACAGAAACAGCCCTTAACTCATCTACAGATGTATTATTTACCGCAGCTGTAGATATTCGCTCTAAGCAAGCGTCTTAAACAAAATGCCATTTCAACGTCTACCAAACTGGTTCCAACTTGGAGCCTTTTTGCTGGCATTTAATGCCGGAATGATAAATGTATTAGGGTTAATTACTCTTTTGCATCAATCTATTTCACATATGACTGGCAACGTTAGTATGCTGGCTATGAGTTTGGTAGAGTGGCAACCAGAACATATCATTTTTTTACTTCTGGTGATTATTTGTTATGTTTGCGGTTCATTTTATAGTGGTTTTATTTTAGGTAGCAGTCATTTTCGACTAGGTCGTCGTTATGGCTTACCTTTGAGCCTTGTTGCCTTATTCATTTTCCTTTGCTGGCTATTGCTTCCTTATTTTCCACGCTATGGATTATTATGGGCTTGTACGGCAATGGGGTTACAAAATGCGATGGTAAGCCACTACAAAGGAACGATTATTCGCACTACTCATCTATCTGGTGTGCTGACTGATATTGGTTTAGCACTTGGATATAAAGCTAGAGGCTTAATTGTAGAAAATCGACGTATTGTTTTACATTTACTTATTCTTGCTGGCTTCCTGCTGGGTGGAATTCTTGCCGCTTCAGTACATCCATATTTGAAACTACAATCATTTTTATTGCCAGCAATTTTAAGCTTAGCCTTAAGTATTTCTTACTGGATAGTTTATCTCTATAGTACTTCAACTTCACAAAAGGACTAAGACATGGTTAAAAATGCCTTACAAGCACAGCTATTAAAAGCTGGTTTAGTTGATAATAAAAAAGCAAAAAAATTAACAAAGCAAGCTCATCACGAACAACGTCTTGGGCTAAGTAATGAAGCTGAAATCAAAGCAAATATTGAAAAAGCTCAACAAGAAAAGTTAGCTAAAGATCAGGCTTTAAATTTAGAAAAACAGAAACAGCTTGAAGAAAAAGCACTTAAAGCATCAATCATTCAGATGATTAAACAACATAAAATTACTGATTTTGCTGGTGATGTGGCTTATCAGTTTATTGATGAAAATAAAATCAAAAAAGTTTATCTATCTCAGCAAGTTTATAATGCACTTGTTGCAGGTAGCCTAGTTATTGCTAAAGATCAAGATCAATACGCCTATCTTCCAAAAGCTTTAGGTGAAAAAATTGATCAAAAAATGCAAGGCTTCATTTTGATTAATAATGCTGAGAAAAACGAACAAGCCACTGATGAGGAAGATCCATATGCAGCATATGTTATTCCAGATGACTTAATGTGGTAATACGATACTTAGGCCTTTATGATCCAAATCTAAAGGCCTTTTCTAATATGTGTAGCTGTAATAATTTAACAAATGTTCAAAATACTAATAAAAAATACTTAAAGAATAAATTCCTTCACCCTTTATCTATTAATCTCGATATAATGAATAATATTTTTAGTCCTCGCGACGTTCTTGAAGATTTCTTCGAGTCTCCATTTTTGCGTCATGTATTAATTTAAGACGTACAACATTATCAGTTCATGTGTATTTGCATATATTCACAAGATCGAAACCCTAAGTGATATTGATCTAACTGACTTTTTGCAAATTAAATTGCAAAGATTTAATTAAGTGGCTTTTGTCTCAAAGGTAGTAATTCATGCTGAAGTGGTTTGAAAAACTTGTAGATCCCTACCCAACTAAAGGTTTAGATGAACCTTTACCGACTCGTTTTTTTCCATTTGTTTGGCAAGCTACGGAAGGCCTACGCCCTTACTTATTCTTACTTATTCTTTTTACAGCAGGTGCTGCAAGCTTTGAAGCCTTACTTTTTTCAAAGATTGGACAACTCGTAGACTGGTTAAGTAAAAGTCATCCGGAAAGCTTTTTAAGTCAGCATGCTACTGATTTACTCATTTTGATTGCGGTCTTATTTACCAACATCTTTTTTGTAAATCTTCAATCTATTATCAAACATCAAATTTTATATAGTACCTTCCCAATGCGTTTGCGCTGGCGTTTCCATAATCTTTTATTGAAACAAAGCTTGGACTTTTTCCATAATGACTTTGCAGGACGACTTTCTGCCAAGGTTATGCAAACAGCATTAGCAATCCGTGAGTTCTGGATTATTTTGGGTGACATGTTGGCATACGTCAGCATTTACTTCATTACAGTCAGCATTGTACTTGGCGCAATTTCACCAATTTTACTTATTCCACTTTTAGTTTGGTTAAGTCTTTTTTTATTAAGCGCATGGTTCTTCATCCCCCGCTTAAGTAAAGTTTCTCAGCAACAAGCCGATGCTAGAGCGATCATGACGGGCCGCGTAACAGATGCATACACCAACATCCAAACAGTAAAACTATTTGCTCATGCTGGACGTGAAAGCCAATACGCAAAAGCATCTATGAAAGAGTTTATGACTACAGTCTATGCTCAAATGCGTTTAGGTACCCTCTTTGAAGTCAGCATTAATATGTTGTCTGCTGTTTTGTTTGTAGGTGTAATTGGTACCTCTGTTTGGCTATGGACTCAAGGTTTAGCAGCATTAGGTGTAATCGCAGCAACTACTGCAATGATTTTAAAACTTAATAGTATGGCTGAATTTATGATGTGGCATATGTCAGCCTTATTTGAAAATGTTGGAACCATTCAAGATGGTATGCAAACATTAGGTAAAAAAATCAATATTCAAGACAAACCAGATGCAAAACCACTTGCAGTGACCAAAGGTGAGATTGTATTTAAAGATGTAAGCTTTGCTTATAACAATAAAAATGTGATTGATCACTTCAACTTGCATATTAGAGCAGGCGAAAAAATAGGAATCGTGGGCCGTTCTGGCGCAGGAAAGTCTACGCTGATCCAGTTGCTTTTACATTTTTACCATCTTAAGCAAGGTGCCATTTTAATTGATGGTCAAAACATCGAAGATGTAACTCAAGATAGTTTAAGAGCTAATATTGCTTTAGTTACTCAAGATACGTCTTTATTGCATCGCTCAGTTGCAGAAAATATTAAATATGGTCGCCCTGATGCATCTGATGCAGACATGGAGAATGCTGTAAATAAAGCCAAAGCTGCTGAATTTATTCCGCAATTGGTTGATTTAAAAGGACGTAGTGGTTATAACGCTCAAGTAGGTGAACGTGGTGTTAAACTTTCTGGTGGTCAAAGACAGCGTATTGCCATTGCACGTGTATTCTTAAAAGATGCTCCTATTCTTATTTTAGATGAAGCAACTAGTGCATTAGACTCGGAAGTTGAAGCAGCAATCCAGTCAAGTTTAAATGACCTGATGGTTGATAAAACCGTTATTGCAATTGCACACCGTTTATCTACTATTGCACAAATGGACCGTTTAATCGTTCTTGATGAAGGTCGAATTGCTGAGCAAGGAACTCATGAAGAGTTAATTGCGCAAAATGGTATATACGCACAGTTATGGAAACGTCAAACAGGTGGTTTCCTAATTGAACAAAAAGTATTACAGGGTCAAGATTAATGCTTTATTTAGAAGATTTGAAAATTGGTGATCGTTTCATTAGCCGTGAATATGAAATTACCTTAGATGAAATCAAAAAATTCGCAAGCTCCTATGACCCTCAACCCTTCCATATAGATGAAGAACAAGCTAAGCACGATCCAATTTTTCAGGGAATTGCTGCTAGCGGTTGGCATACTTCTGCAATTACTATGCGGTTATGGACGGAATGTATGCCGATTCATGGCGGCCTGATTGGTTCAGAGTCCAGCTTACGGTGGCCACGCCCTACTCGACCAGGTGATAAAATTCATGTTGAAGCAGAAATTTCAGCGATCACACCATCCAAAACAAAATTAGATCGTGGTATTGTAAGTTACGTTACGCAAGCCTTAAATCAAAATGGCGACGTATTACTTATTTCAACAACAAAAATTGTTGTCTTTAAAAAGAATGTTTAAAACATGGTTGATATGATTGTCTAACAGTTTTTATAAACTCAGATTATATTTCATGACAAGATGTGTAAGAAATGCATGTGACAAATTGATGAGAGCAATGGAACGCATATGAAAATTACCTCAGCTCGTCAAGATCAAGGTATTCCGGGTGTATATGGCTTATTGCTATTAGATGTTGTTTCACGTTGGGGATATAACGATGAAACATTATTTGCTCCATTTCATCTTTCTAGTGAGCAACTGGCCGATCCTGATTATCGTATTTCTACACCTGTAGCAAACGAACTAGTTAAACACGCGCTTAATTTAACTGGTGAAACCACGTTGGGTTACCATCTTGGTACTCAAATGCGTATTTCGATTCATGGCTTTATTGGCTATGCGATTATGACAGCCAAAGACATTACTGAAGCAATTGCCCTTGCAGCACGCTTTATTCAACTACGACTACCTTTTTTACAACTCTATTTTTCAACGTTTGGGCCAAAAGCTACCCTACAATTACAGTGTGACATCGAACTTGAACCTCTAAGAACAGAAATCGTTTTAGGTTTGACCATTGGTATTATGAGTATGGCCAAAGCGATTACGGGTATCGAAGATTTAGCTGGTGATGTAGATTTGGACTTTCCTGAACCAGAAGGCTTTGAAAAGTATAGAAATAAACTAAGCAGCACAATTCGCTTCAACCAGCCACATCTGATTTCAAGTTTTGATAAAAAATACTTAGGAATTAAATTAGTTAATGCTGATCCTATCGCAAGTCAGGTTGCTATTAATCAGTGCGAAGCAGAACTTTCCGCTTTAGGTGAGCGCCGTCGTTTAGCAATGCGAGTTCGTGATATTTTAAGTAATTCTGAACAACATTATTTAAGCATTGAAAATGTAGCTGAATGTCTACACATGTCAGACCGCACACTAAAGCGCCAATTAGCAGCGGAAGGAACATCATTTTCAACTTTAGTTGATGAAGTACGCTATCGACACGCAACATCTCTGCTTTCACGTACAGATTATAGTCTTGAGCAAATTGCAGATGAACTTGGCTATTCGGACGTTGCAAATTTTAGCCGTGCTTTTAAACGCTGGAGTGGCCGCAGCCCAAGCAACTGGCGTAAAGACCCATACTTATAATGTTTAAAACTATTGGACACAAGCTTAAGGAGTTACCATGAATCATCCTTCAGAACTGAAGTATGCACGTACACATGAGTGGGTAAAGATTGAGGGTGATCTTGTTATTACAGGGATTACCGATCATGCACAAGATGAACTTGGCGATTTGGTTTACGTTGAAACTCCGGAAGTTGGGAGTAAAGTTACTGCTGGCGAACAAGCTGGTGTGGTTGAATCAGTAAAAACTGCTTCTGACATCCATGCTCCTGTTTCAGGCACTGTAGTAGAAGTAAATACTGACCTTGAAGATGATCCTGATTTTGTAAATGACGATCCATATGGAAAAGGCTGGATTTATAAAATCAAACCAGACAACATTGCAGATGTTGAAAAACTTTTAACAAATGCAGAATATGAAGCTGGCTTATAAAAGATAGCTATAGCTTTTCATATTTAATAAAAACCAGTTTAGTCTTAAACTGGTTTTTTCTTTATCTATTCAAAATCTATTCAAATTCAGTTTTACGAATCGGTGACTTCTATGACAAAGCTTGTTGTATTCTCTGGCGCTGGCATGAGTGCCGAAAGTGGAATTAGCACTTTTCGTGACAGCAATGGCTTATGGGAAAATTACGACATCCAACAAGTTGCCACACCTGAGGCATGGCAAAAGAATCCTGCTTTAGTTCAATGCTTTTATAATGAGCGACGTAAAAATATTTTAGAGGCTGAACCTAACGAAGCTCATCAATATATTGCCAAACTACAAGACTACTTTGACGTACAAGTGATTACTCAAAATATTGATGATTTACATGAACGGGCTGGGAGTTCTAACGTTTTACATTTGCATGGAAACATTCGTTTAGCGAAAAGCTCTGGCCCGAATGCACAATTTACAACACAGTTTTACGATATTAATGGCTGGAAGCTAGATTTAGAAGAAGACTTTTGCCCAGATGGCTATCCCCTGCGTCCACATGTAGTCTGGTTCGGTGAAGCTGTACCCGCTTATGAAGAAGCAATTCAGTTAGTACAAAGTGCAGATATTTTTATTGTGATCGGCTCGACATTAAGCGTATATCCTGTTGCGGCTTTAGTTCATGAAACTTCAAATCAATGTAAAGCCTACTATATAGATCCAAATGCGGATCATCTGCGTGTTCCTCACCAATATGAGTTATTAAAGATGTCAGCAACTCAAGGAATGCATAAACTTTTTGAAAATTTAATCAGCTAATTGCTATTTTTAGACACTAAATAAGCACAACGTGCATAAAAAAAATTATTAATTGAACAAAAAATTGTCGATTTTTTTAACTTTATTCTAAATTTCTATAAATTTTTTTTGACCAATAGCCTATTTATAACTCTATATTGATTTAGTTTTTTTCAGAATGGCGTTTTTTTGCTGAAAAAATTTAAAAAAATAAATATTAAAAAATTATAAGTTAATGATTAATATTATAATTTTATATCTCTAAAATCAATTTATTTCAAGTTACACAATGATACAAAAGTACAATATAAAAATAACAGTGCAAAAAAAATCTTTTGTGGTTGAATCTCAACCTCTTGGATGCCGTACAAGAAAACAGCGACCTGGATTAGGTTACAATCACGGATTATGGATATAAGGACACACATCCATTATGAGTTATTTTGATCCCACCCTCATCATGTTTATGGTGTACATCGTAGCAATGGTACTTATTGGCTTATTTGCCTACCGTGCTACAAGCGACTTCTCAGATTATATTCTCGGTGGTCGTAGTTTAGGCAGTTTCGTAACTGCATTATCCGCAGGCGCATCAGACATGAGCGGTTGGCTGCTCATGGGTTTACCGGGCGCAATTTATCTTTCTGGTTTATCTGAAGCGTGGATTGCAATTGGTCTCATTATCGGTGCTTGGCTTAACTGGCTACTGGTTGCTGGTCGATTACGCGTTCATACTGAAATCCAAAATAATGCACTGACTTTGCCAGATTATTTTACAAGCCGTTTTGATGATCAGAAAAAAGTACTTCGTATTTTCTCTGCCGTTATCATCTTGGTTTTCTTTGCAATTTATTGTGCTTCAGGCATGGTAGCAGGTGCCCGTCTATTTGAAAATTTATTCGGAATGTCTTACAACACGGCTATTTGGCTCAGTGCTATCGCGACCATCAGTTATGTTTGTATTGGTGGATTCTTGGCAATTAGCTGGACAGATACGTTCCAAGCTGGCTTAATGATTTTTGCTCTGTTGTTAACACCAATTGTAACTTACCTTGCAATTGGCGACACGACTCATTTCGTTACGCTCATTGAAACTGCTCGTCCACATGCATTTAATATTATTTCAGATTTAAGTGTTGTGGCGGTTCTCTCCTCCATGGCATGGGGCTTAGGTTACTTTGGCCAGCCACATATTCTTGTGCGCTTCATGGCTGCTGACTCTGTAAAATCAATTCCTGCTGCTCGTCGTATTGGCATGACTTGGATGATCCTGTGTTTAGTTGGTGCTGTCGGTGCTGGTTTCTTCGGTATTGCCTACTTCCAGCAACATCCTGAATTAGCAGCAGTTGTAAGCAAAAACCCTGAAACTGTATTTATGGAATTGACTAAAATCTTATTCAATCCATGGATTGTAGGTATCATTCTGGCTGCGATTTTAGCTGCTGTAATGAGTACATTGAGTTGCCAGCTTTTGGTATGTTCGAGTGCATTAACAGAAGATTTATACAAAGGCTTCATTCGTAAGAACGCTTCTCAGAAAGAACTTGTATGGGTTGGGCGTGTTATGGTTCTTGCCATTGCTCTTCTCGCAATTTTTCTTGCAGGCAACCCTGATAGCAAGGTTCTTGGCCTTGTTGCTTATGCATGGGCTGGTTTCGGTGCTGCATTTGGTCCGCTTATCATCTTGTCACTATTCTGGAAACGTATGAATTTACAAGGTGCTTTAGCAGGTATGATCGTTGGTGCAGTTGTAGTGATTGGCTGGAAAAATCTTTTCGCAGACACTGGTGTTTACGAAATTATCCCAGGCTTTATCCTTGCATTTATCAGCATCATTGTAGTGAGTCTCTTAACTAAAGCGCCAAATACGACAGTAACTGGCCGCTTTGAAAAAGCAGATGAACTCTACAAAGAAAGTGTATAAGTTATTGAAATAAATCAAAGGGGCTTCGGCCCCTTTATTTATTTTTAGTTTTGATTTTAATTTTTGAAGTATCTTTTACAACTTGCATGACAGGATAACTACGAGTCTCTTTTACCCCTGGTAATTGCCACAGTACCTGCCCTGCAATTCGTCTAAACTCTTCCATGCTGCCACTTCGTAATTTAATTAAAAAATCAAACCCACCACTCACCATATGGCATTCAACAATTTCAGGATAGTGAACCACAGCATCAATAAACTCATCTAAAACATTGGGTGTTGTTTTATCTAATAGCACCTCTACGAACACCAAAAAATTTGCGTTTAACTTGATTGGATTCAATTTTGCTTCATATCCCAAAATAAAATCATCCTTTGTCAACTTTTGCACTCGAGCCATAACAGCAGTTGGCGACAAGTTAACAAGTTCGGCTAATTTACTATTAGAAATTCGCCCATCTGTTTGAAGAATATCCAAAATTTTTAAATCAGTACGGTCAAGGCTTAATATTGGGCCATTCATCTGAATTTTCCTCTAAAAAATGGGCTAAATATAGTGAGTTATTCGGTGTTTCTTCTGTAATGATAAATTATCTAAACCTCTCTACTCAAGAAGGGAGTATGAGAGTTGCTTGGCGGAAACTGATATGAACACAATGGATACTTTTCATCAAATGGATAAATCTCACCAAGGCTATATCACCGAATTTAACGATAAAAGTGAGTTTGAACAACGCATTAATACAGCTTGGCGACGTGCTGAACCAGAAGCTGTAGAAGAGCTATTACAAGCTGCCGCGGTATCTGATGATTTAGATCATAAAATTTATGACCTTGCTTTTAATCTTGCCAATAATTTACGTGAACGTAAGACCTCTTCGGGCAAAGCAGGTATTGTTCAAGGGTTATTACAAGAATTCTCTCTTTCTTCACAAGAAGGCGTGGCGCTCATGTGTCTAGCCGAAGCTTTGCTTCGTATTCCAGACTCAGCAACACGTGATTTGCTTATTCGAGATAAGATCAATCAAGGTAACTGGAAAGAACACGTTGGCCAAAGCAGCTTAATGTTTGTAAATGCTGCGGCATGGGGCCTCATGTTAACTGGTAAGCTCATGGAAACTCCTAAGCAAACCAGTCTTTCAAGTGTACTTACTGGCCTTTTAGCACGCAGTGGACGTGGCATCATTCGTAAAGCTGTTGACGTTGCAATGCGTATGATGGGTGAACAGTTTGTGACTGGTGAAACCATTGAAGAAGCTGTAGATCATGCGGAAGTACTCGAAGACAAAGGCTTCCGCTATTCTTACGATATGTTAGGTGAAGCAGCCTTAACCGAACATGATGCTGAACGCTACTTTAACGATTACACACAAGCCATTCATGCAATTGGCAAAGCGTCTAATGGTAAAGGTGTTTATGATGGCCCGGGTATTTCAATTAAGCTTTCTGCTTTACACCCTCGTTATCAACGCGCGCAAATTGAACGTGTTCATCAAGAACTTTACGGCAAAGTATTTGAACTCGCTCGTTTGGCTAAAAAGTACAATATTGGCTTAAATATCGATGCTGAAGAATCAGAACGTTTAGAAATTTCTCTTGAGTTACTTGAGCGTCTTTGCTTCGAGCCAGAACTTGCAAACTGGAAAGGTATTGGCTTCGTTATTCAAGCTTACCAAAAACGCTGTTTCTTCGTGGTTGATTATATTATTGACCTTGCTAAACGCAGCCAAAAGCGTCTCATGATTCGTCTTGTGAAAGGTGCATATTGGGATAGCGAAATTAAGAAAGCGCAAATCGAAGGTATGGATGACTACCCAGTCTTCACTCGTAAAGTACATACCGATTTATCTTATATCGCTTGTGCTAAAAAATTACTTGCAGCGCCAGAGTTCATCTATCCGCAATTTGCCACTCATAATGCTCAAACATTGGCAACGATCTATCATTTAGCGGATCCAAGCAAATATTATGCTGGACAATATGAATTCCAATGCTTACATGGCATGGGTGAACCTCTTTATGAACAAGTTGTTGGTCCACGCGAGCAAAATAAATTAGGCGTACCATGCCGTATTTATGCTCCTGTTGGTAACCATGAAACGTTGTTAGCTTATTTAGTTCGTCGTTTACTCGAAAATGGCGCGAATACTTCATTCGTTAACCGTATTGCCGATAAAACACTTAAAGTTGAAGATCTTATCCAGTCTCCAATTTATGATATTCGTCATGCAGCAAAGCTTGAAGGTTCAGTTGGTTTAAAACATCCATCAATTCCTCTACCTTTAGATATGTACGGAACACTTCGTAAAAACTCTAAAGGTTATGACTTAGCAAATGACACCCCACTTGCAGCTTTAGATAGCACAGCTCAAGAATTACGTAATCGCATTTGGCAAAGTCATCCATTATTGGCAAATAACGAGTCGTTAGAGCAAGGTCATTCTGTTGCAATTACAAACCCAGCACAAAATGATGAAATTGTTGGTTATGTACAAGAAGCTGATCTTAAGCATGTCGAAATTGCGCTTAATGCAGCTGAACAAGCTCAATCAGAATGGTCAAATACGCCTAAAGAACAACGTGCTCAACACTTAAAACGTGCAGCCGACCTAATGGAAAGTCGCATTCAAGAATTGATGGTTTTGCTTTGCCGTGAAAGCGGAAAAACTTATGCCAATGCGATTGCAGAAGTTCGTGAAGCTGTAGATTTCCTACGTTATTACGCAACTCAAGTTGAGAATCTTCCTGCAAATACAGCTATTCAACCTTTAGGTACTGTACTTTGTATTAGCCCGTGGAACTTCCCTCTTGCAATTTTCTCTGGTCAAATTGCTGCAGCATTAGTCAGTGGTAACTGCGTTATTGCTAAACCTGCTGAACAAACCCCATTAATCGCAGCTCAAGCAGTTCAGATTTTATGGGAAGCTGGTATTCCACATGGTGCTGTACAGTTACTTCCTGGCCGCGGTGAGACAGTCGGTGCTCAGCTTAGCCAAGATAGCCGTATTGATGGCATCATGTTTACTGGTTCGACTGAAGTTGCAAAAATTTTACAGAAAACCGTTGCGAAACGTTTATCTGAAAATGGTCAATCGATTCCTCTCATTGCAGAGACTGGCGGTCAAAATGCAATGATTGTGGACTCATCAGCATTAACTGAACAAGTCGTACTCGATGTTGTAAGTTCTGCTTTTGATAGCGCGGGTCAACGTTGCTCTGCTTTACGTATTTTATGTGTACAAGAAGACAGTGCTGCAACCGTTATTAAAATGCTTAAAGGCGCAATGCAACAGTTGATCGTAGGTAACCCTGCGATTTTAAAAACTGACATTGGTCCTGTTATTGATGACGAAGCGAAACAGACGATTGATCAACACATCCAAAAAATGAAGTCGAAAGGCTATCCAGTACATCAGTTGATGTTTGGAGCAACAAGCCAGAATGAACTAGATAAAGGAACCTTTGTTGTACCAACAGCAATTGAACTCCCTAACCTGGATGATTTGCAGCGCGAAGTTTTTGGTCCAGTTCTCCACATCATTACCTATAAGTATGGCGAGCTTGAGCAGTTGATCTCACGTATTAATGCCAAAGGTTATGGTTTAACAATGGGTCTGCATACACGTATTGATGAAACCATCCAAACAGTCATTCAACATGCTGAAGTTGGTAACCTTTATATCAACCGTAATATTGTTGGTGCTGTCGTTGGTGTACAACCTTTCGGTGGTGAAGGTTTATCTGGTACAGGCCCGAAAGCTGGTGGTCCGCTTTACATGTATCGCTTGATGCAGCAGTGTTCAAACAAAGTATTGGCAACACCATTTGCTATGAAGAATGAGCAAACTGCTTTTGAAGGCTTTAACCGAGAGGTTTATCAGAGCTTACAAAATTGGGCGAAACAACATTTACCACAAGCAAATCGTGATATCGAACCATTTGGTGTTGGTAAATTCTATGAGTTACAAGGTCCTACTGGGGAAAGTAACCAATATATTATTTTGCCACGTCATCGTGTTCTTTCAATCGCTGATACAGAACAAAATCAATTGCATCAATTGCTCGCAATTTTTGCAGTGGGTAGCCAAGCAGCAGTAATGCCAAATAGTCCGTTATTGGCAAAATACAAACAAACTTTGCCAAAAGATGTACTTGCTGCAATTACTACAGTTAAAAATATCGCATCAGATGATTTTGATGCAGTTTTACATCATGGTAATCGTGAAGAGATCTTCTCATTACAGCAAGAGATTGCTACTCGTTCTGGTGCAATTGTCGGTATTACCCATGTTGAACCAAATGAGGCTATTCCACTTGAGCGTTTAGTGATTGAACGTGCAATTAGTGTGAATACAGCTGCAGCTGGTGGTAACGCAAGCTTAATGACAATGACTGATTAATCGATAATTTTCAAAGAAAGCCCAAATCTCAGTATTTGGGCTTTTTTATTTAATAAAGTAATCTATTCTTAACTGTATAAATTTTATGAAATTGAGATTCTAAAATGATCTTTTTAGAACCAGAACAATATCAACAAAGATGCACTCAACTTTTTAATTCATATCAAAAAGACATTTCCACACTTCTACCATTTGCCAAAATTGAGCATATTGGTTCATCTGCAATACCGAATGCAATTTCAAAAGGTGATTTAGATATTTATATTGAAGTTATACCTGAGCAATTCAAATTCGCAATAGAACAATTAAAAACACTTAATTTTATCGAAAAACAAAATACATTAAGGACAGATGAGCTTTGTATGCTCGAATCACTCAACAATGATGATGTAGCATTTCAAATTGTAGTCACGGATTCAGTATTCACATTTTTCTTAGCCTTTAAAAATAAGCTTATAAACTCACCCACGTTGGTTAATGAATATAATGAATTAAAATTACAGTGTAGCCATTTAGACCCCGATCAATATAGAACAATAAAATCAGATTTTATTAATCGCGTTTTAAATCATTTCTAGTTTAGGTACCTCTTTTCTCTTATGCATATCTGGTTAAAATTGGCTCCTGTAAGTTCAATTTTTTTGATACCATTCACTATTTGATTCTGTCTAAATTTTCTTTGTCTATGACCTCTTCTTATCGTCAACAACTTCAAGCTAAAATTGAACGCATTACTACTCAATTTTCTGAATTTACACCACCTACATTAGAAGTGTTTGAATCACCTGAACAACATTTCCGTATGCGTGCTGAATTTCGTATCTGGCATACAGAAAATGATATGTTCTATGCCATGTTTGAGCGTAACGATGACGACAAGCAAAAAACCATTGTACGCATTGATGAGTTTCCAATTGCAGATCAAAGCATCAATGATTTAATGCCAAAACTTTTGGAAGAACTCAAAGCTGAGCCTAAGCTCTCTAACCGTTTATTTGAAGCTGACTTCCTCGCAACACTTAGCGGAGAAATGTTGGTTACCCTAATTTATCACCGTAAACTGGATCAAGAATGGGAACAAGCCGCTAAAGCGCTTGCCGATAAATTAGATATTAAGATTATGGGCCGTAGTCGTGGCCAGAAAATTGTTATTGGCGATGATTTCGTCGTTGAAGAATTCGAACTTTTAAATCGTTCATTTAAATACAAGCAAATCGAAAGTAGCTTTACCCAGCCTAATGCACAAGTTTGCAAAAAAATGCTTCAATGGGCATGTGATGCAGCTGAAGGATCAAAGAAACACTTGTTAGAACTCTATTGCGGTAATGGTAATTTTACGCTTCCACTCTCTTTAAAGTTCGAACGAGTATTGGCTACTGAGCTTGCAAAATCATCTGTTTATGCAGCTCAATGGAACATTGAACAAAACCAAATCGATAATATTCAAGTAGCACGTCTATCGGCTGAAGAATTTACTCAAGCTTATCAAGGTGAGCGCGAATTCCGCCGTCTACAAGAAGCGAATATTGATATTCAGAGCTATGACTTTGACACCGTATTTGTAGATCCACCACGTGCAGGAATTGATGATGAGACTTTAAAACTTTTACAAGGTTTTGAACGTATTATCTACATTTCATGTAACCCTGACACGTTATATGAAAATCTAAAAACTCTCAGTCAAACTCATCGAGTGACTAAATTCGCCTTATTTGATCAGTTCCCTTATACGCATCATGTCGAGTCTGGTGTTTTACTTGAGAAGATTTAAACAAAATCTTTCATTGTAAAGTTTTAAATAAGGAGGTTACATACCTCCTTATTTTTTAACATTTTATTAGTTAAGTATTTAAATTTTCAAAAAATATCAAGTCATCTGTGTGTCATAATTTCGTTTAACTCAAGCATTCCCATCGAAAATTCTCGAGTTCAATTGGTGGATTTATCACTTATGGAGTCTTGTATTTTATTTTAAATTGGCTATATTTCGAGCTATGTTAGGTTGTGTATGAAGGCTCTATGAGTTTTTGGCAAAAGCTGTTCTTGGCAGATCAACAGCATAACGAGCATAAAAACCAAACTGCTTGTGTTGAAAATGACTGCTCATGTAAAACTAATGAACAACTTCTAAGTGCACTTGCACAAGCAACAGATGAAGATGTCATTAAGGGAATTAAAAAAGTTCTTATTTCCCGTGGTTATAGCCGAAAAGAGTTAAATGAACTCACTCAAAAACCGTCTATTCATTAATTAAAAAGCCAGTCTCGTACTGGCTTTTTTATATTTCACTTTACTGCACAATTGGACTCGTCTACCCAACCGACTATTGGTCCCATTTGAAATTGCTGATCGTTCCGATTGTTCTTCTGCATATATAAACTAGAAATAGAACCATCGAGATATAAAGCCTGCTCTACTTTAAGGTTCCTTTGAAAAAACTCAGCAAAATTATAGAAATTCACCCTATTTTTCGATATTACAAAGTAAAGTTTATTATCTCGAATACCAACTCCATTACGAATTTTCTTTGATTGAGAGTCTGATAAAAAAAGAGAATTTATCTTTCCATCAATAACTAACATTGGGCCAGATTGTGTTGCATAATCAACTTTCAAATTTTTTCGGCTATATTGTTGAGTAGTTAAAACAAAGGCCTGTTTTTTATTCCAAGCTACTACCCCATTCGGCTGTAAAAAGAAATTTCCCAATCCTTTATGCTCATTTAAGGGCTGAATTACCTTAGCTCGTTCAACATACAACCCTACTGGAGAAAATCCTAAATGAAACATCCCCGCATTCATTGCAAAGCTAAGCTGCTCGCACTGCTTTAATTGTTCCTGAATAGTGTTAAAGCTTTTATAGTATTGCTGCTTATTAGGATTCTTTAAAAACAAACGTAATGCTTTAAAATCGCTGATCGAGACCACATCGTATTGCTCACCTTCCACCGTTTTAACCTGCTGATATGCTATAGCATATGCAGACTGAAGCAAAAGCCCATATAAAGCTAAGCACCCGACGACCCATTTCATTTAACATCACCTGACATGACATTTTCCCTTCATATTAAGTTCTTAAATTATATACAAGAAATATGAATAGCTTGAATATGCATCAAATTCCTTCATTCGACGTAATCAATACACTGCAAATTGCTGATATTGGTTATAATGTTTAGCAGCTTTTCAATAAAAGCCATTTACACTTTATTGGATCAGCGTAAGCATGCAACAACCGAATAAACGCTACCCTTTAGGGGCTCACCTCATCGTAAAGCATCTCGGCTATAGCCATCATGGTATATATGCAGGGAGAGGTCGAGTTATCCATTATTCCGGCTTAGCTCATTTCATCAAAAAACGCCCGATTGAAATCACTTCAATAGATGCTTTCTCACATGGCAAAAAAATACACGTCCGTTCTTATGACAAACCTCGTTATAAAGGAAAGATTGTCGTTCGCCGAATGCGTTCACGTATGCATGAAAACCACTATCATTTGATTATTAATAACTGTGAACATCTATGTAGTTGGGCAATTACCGGCATTGAAAGTAGCACTCAAGTTGAACGTATGATGCATCGTTTAACAACTATTGGCTATGTAAGCTCAATTATGAGCTATATGAATGGTATGATGCTCACCGTTGCAACTACGTGTTTTGCTCTGGTTCTTTATATTAAAAAGAAACTGCGCGATCAGGCAAAAAGAAAAGTTCCTACTTACCAGTTTTTAAGAGAAAAATCGCAGAAAAGAAATATCGATCCTTCAGCGCCTTTAGTATTTATAGATCCAGATAAAAAAGAGCCAGTCTAAATAAAAAGCCCTCATATTTGAGGGCTTTTTAGAAAACTTATAACTTATTTTTTAGCTGCATTAGCGGCAGTTGCTTCTGTCGTAATGTTTACAGTGATCTTATCACCAACGTTCGGTACATAACTTCCTAAACCAAAGTCAGAACGCTTGAATGAAGTTGTAGCATTAAAACCAATCGCTGGAACTTTAGCCATTGGATGCTCGCCCTGCTTGTTTAAAACAGCGTCAAGTACAACTGGCTTAGTTACGCCTTTGACGGTTAAATCACCAGTAATTTTAAAGTGCTTTTTGTCTTTGGTTTCAACTTTAGTACTTTTAAACGTAATATTTGGATATTTAGCAGCATTAAACCAAGCTTCTTCTTGGAACTCTTTATCTAAAGCAGGTACGTTTGTATTTACACTGCTTAAAGGAATAGTCACATTTACAGATGAGTTTGCTGGTTTAGCATTATCAACTTTAATTACACCTTGGATATCCGAGAAATTGGCGCTTGGAGTAGAGAAACCAAAGTGATTCCACGAGAAAACAGTAGCTGTATGTGTTGGGTCAATTTTGTAGTCTACTGGTGCAGCTAAAGTAACTGAACTAGCCAATGCTACTGCCAAACCGAAGCTTAATGTTTTAAGATGCATTTTTCGTATCCTTTATTGATATAGTCGTTAGTGTATACATCAAGTAATTTAATTCACTATTCTTTATAAAACGATATGTTTCATCCATGCAACAATAAAAGCGTTACAGTTGTTATTCAAAAACAATATTATAAAGTTTAGATATTCTTCTATTCGAAGCTTCAGATTTATTAATTTTTATTACGATTTTATTGATGAATAACAAGGTAAAACATGGTTAATACAGCCCAAGCACAAAGTACTTCTACCCCATATCGAGTAACTCTTACCGATCCTTCAGGTCATCAATGGTTTGCAGATGAACCAACTGATAAAGGTGGACAAGATACAGCTCCGAACCCGGTTCAGCTTTTATTAGCCGCTTTAGGGGCTTGCACTACAATTACATTAGAAATGTATGCGAATCTTAAAGGTATTAAGCTTGATCATGTTCAAGTGGATTTAGCATTAAACCCCAATGGCGAACCTGAAAAAGGCCAAAATAATATTGAACGAAAAATTACACTCAAAGGTGAATTTACTGAAGACCAGCATAAGCGATTACTAAAAGTTGCAGAGAATTGCCCTATTCATAAGTTATTAACTTCTCAGATTAATATCCAAACAGAACTCACTATTTAACTTCTCAAATAAAAAAGCGCTCTATCTAGAGCGCTTTTTTACACTACTTTAATATTTAAGCAGTTAATTCTTTTACAGCTGCAACAACAGCTTCAGTCGTAATACCAAAGAATTGGAACAAATCTTTTGCTGGTGCAGACTCACCATAAGTTGTCATACCAATTACTTTGCCATCAAGACCAACAAACTTCCACCAGTAGTCAACATGAGCTGCTTCAACAGCAACACGCGCACGGATATGAGCTGGTAATACTGCTTCACGGTATGCCGCATCTTGCTTCATAAACTCTTCTGCACATGGCATAGAAACTACACGCACACCTTCAAGTTGTGCATAAGCTTCCATTGCTAAAGAAATTTCAGAACCTGTTGCAATAATAATCGCTTTTAATTCGCCTTTTTCTTGAGCAAGTACATAACCACCTTTTGCAGCGTTTTGAATTTGCTCTTCAGAACGTGTTTGGAATGGTAAGTTTTGACGAGAGAAAATAAGTGCTGTAGGACCATCTTTGCGTTCTAGAGCAGACTTCCAAGCAATTGCAGTTTCTACAGTATCTGCAGGACGCCATGTATTTAAGTTAGGTGTACCACGTAATGAAGCAATTTGTTCAATTGGTTGGTGAGTTGGACCATCTTCACCCAGACCGATTGAGTCATGTGTATAAACATGAATTACACGTTGTTTCATTAATGCAGACATACGTACCGCATTACGTGCATATTCCATAAACATTAAGAATGTTGCAACGTAAGGAACGAAACCGCCATGTAATGCAACACCATTAGCGATTGCAGTCATACCGAATTCACGTACGCCATAGTAGACATAGTTACCAGCTGGGTTTTCTTGAACACCTTGGCAACCTTTCCAAAGTGTTAAGTTAGAACCTGCTAAGTCAGCAGAACCACCTAACAATTCAGGTAATAAAGGACCAAATGCTTGTAATGTATTTTGGCTTGCTTTACGTGTTGCGATTGTCTCGCCTTTCGCATTTGTTTCACGAATGAAAGCATCTGCTTGCGCTGCAAATTCTGCTGGTAAGTCACCACTGATACGACGAAGTAACTCAGCCGCTTCAGTTGGATATTTTGCTTGATATTGTGCAAATACCGCATTCCAAGCCGCTTCAGATTCACTACCTTTTGCTTTTGCATCCCATGCAGCATATACGTCAGCAGGAATAACAAATGCTTCTTCGTTCCAACCTAATGCTTCACGAGTTAAAGTAATCTCATCTTTACCTAATGGCGCACCATGACAGTCTTCTTTACCCTGCTTATTTGGTGAACCTAAACCAATAATCGTTTTACACATAATGATTGTTGGTTTTTGAGTTTCAGCTTTTGCTTCGATTGTCGCTTGACGAATCGCATCAGTATCATGACCATCTACACGAAGAACTTGCCAACCATAGGCTTTGAAACGCTCTTCTGTATCGTCGCTGAACCAGCCTTCTACTTCACCATCAATTGAAATGCCATTATCATCATAATAAGCAATCAATTTACCAAGTTGTAATGTGCCAGCTAAAGAACATACTTCGTGAGAAATACCTTCCATTAAACAGCCATCACCTAAGAAACAGTAAGTGAAATGGTCAACAACTTTTAAATCATCTTTATTAAATTGAGCAGCCAATGTTTTTTCTGCTAAAGCAAAACCAACAGCATTAGCAATACCTTGACCTAAAGGACCAGTTGTCGTCTCTACACCCGGTGCATAGCCATATTCAGGATGACCAGGAGTTCTAGAATGCAATTGACGGAACTGTTTTAAATCTTCAATTGAAAGATCATAACCTGTTAAATGAAGCAAAGCGTATTGCAACATTGAGCCATGGCCATTTGATAAAACGAAACGGTCACGGTTTGCCCATTGTGGATTTGTTGGGTTGTGATTTAAAAACTCACGCCAGACGACGTCAGCAATATCTGCCATCCCCATTGGAGCACCTGGATGCCCTGAGTTTGCTTGTTGCACAGCATCCATTGCCAATACACGAATTGCATTTGCAATACGACGTTCGTTTAAAGGGGTCGTCATAGATCAGAATCCAATTTTAATAGATTGATGAAAAGAAGAAGATGAATAACCATTCAATGCAGCTATATTGTCTTAAAAAAAAGGCTTAGGGTAAACCCCAACACGGTATATTTCTTTATTTTTAACCGTTTCTTGGTTACACAAAAAACATTTGAATCTTTAAGTTATACAAAACAGTGTTCATTTTTCTGCACAACAACTAAATGTAAGAGTATTTAACTGGTTAGCTTTTGATATATAGATAAAATATTTAGCCAATCCTGTATGCGTTGATCATGTTTCTTTACTTTAAAATTCAAATTCTGCTATTTAAGATTTTTATTAAGTTATATGTTTAAAAAACACACTAGCAACAAGTTGTTAAAATATAAATACTTTAAATTAAAGCTTTCTATATCAATTTTGCTAATACACTTATCAATTAAAACACACTATAAATGAAATAAATTCATGCTTTTTAGTCAGTATGAACTGGTCCTCAAGCTCAAGTCGATGTAACATATTATGTCTTTTGAAATAACCAAGATAGGACTTTCATGCGCGAGTACGCTGTTTTTACCTCGGAATCTGTAAGCGAAGGTCATCCCGATAAAATGGCCGACCAAATTAGCGACGCTATTTTGGATGCAATCTTAAAAGAAGACCCATACGCACGTGTTGCTTGTGAAACACTGGTAAAAACAGGCGCTGTTGTACTTGCAGGTGAAGTAACAACGACTGCTAATATTGATGTTGAAGCTGTTGTTCGTAATACTGTTAACGGTATTGGTTACCACCACTCTGATCTTGGCTTTGATGGATCAACGTGTGCTGTAATCAATATGATTGGTAAACAATCACCTGAAATTGCTCAAGGTGTAGACCGTCAAAAACCAGAAGATCAAGGTGCTGGTGACCAAGGCCTAATGTTCGGTTATGCAAGCCGTGAAACAGACGTGCTTATGCCTGCGCCGATTTCTTATGCTCACCGCTTAATGGAGCGTCAAGCTGAACTTCGTCGTTCAGGTGCCCTTCCATGGTTACGCCCAGATGCAAAAAGCCAAGTTACTTTTGCCTATGAAAATGGCAAGCCTGTACGTCTAGATGCTGTTGTTTTATCTACTCAGCACGATCCTGAAATTTCTCAAAGCCAGCTTAAAGAAGCAGTTATTGAAGAAATTATTAAACCGATCATTCCTGCTGAAATGTTCCATGCAGCTACTAAGTTCCACATTAACCCAACAGGTATGTTCGTTATTGGTGGCCCTGTAGGTGACTGTGGTTTAACAGGTCGTAAAATTATTGTTGATACATACGGTGGTATGGCTCGTCACGGCGGTGGTGCTTTCTCTGGTAAAGATCCATCTAAAGTTGACCGTTCTGCTGCTTATGCTGGTCGTTATGTTGCAAAAAATATTGTAGCTGCTGGTCTTGCTGACAAATGTGAAATTCAAGTGAGTTATGCAATTGGTGTAGCAGAACCTACTTCGATTTCAATTAATACCTTTGGTACAGCAAAAGTTTCTGATGAGTTGATTATTCAACTTGTGCGTGATCATTTCGATTTAAGACCGTTTGGTATTACTCGTATGTTGGATCTTCTTCAACCAATGTACAAACAAACTGCGGCTTATGGTCATTTTGGTCGCGAAGGTTCTGACTCTGCATTTACTTGGGAAAAAACTGATAAAGTTGATGCCCTTAAAGATGCTGCTGGCCTCTAATAAAATAAAATCGTAAAAAAGCCCGCCATTGAGCGGGCTTTTTTATTTATAGTTCAAATTTTATGGTATGTAGGGTTTAGTCTTCTAGCAATCATCCTTGACGCCATATCATTTGTAGCTGTAATCAAAATCTATTGTCTTGTCGTTTTATCATCCTGATTTAATACATCCAGTAAAGTTGACTGCGTTGGAGTATCTTGATGGTTCTGGATATAAATATGGACAACTTTAAATACAACGACAACAGCTAGACAAGCCATCACACAAAACATCCATAAGCCATACGGGCTTCGAATATGTTGTGAACCACAATATGGACATGATTTATCAGTCGATGCCACAACTTTGTCGCAACACGCACAATGGTATTGATATAGCATAGGTAACCCTCCTTCCCTCATTTCAACCGTTGTTGTTTTAATAGGTTTGCTGCATTTTTTAATTTATACATCCTTTATATTTATCCTATGTGAAATGAATAGATAATTCAATCTGGATGAACAATTGAGTCAATTAAAAAAATATTAATTAAAACATATATATAAGTTAAATATTATTTTTATAGGACTATTTTTCTTATTTTGATATTTTGCCAAATTTGTTAAAATAAGCAAATAATCTCACATTTTAGGCAAATGCATGTCACATACAAAGCTCATTAATAAAGGTGGCTTTCGCGAACGAGCCAACCGAAGCCGAGGTTATCAACAATCTGAGAATAAGCAAACAGCCTTAGCTTCAAACAAATACCAACCTCAAACAAAACCACAAGAAAGCCCAACTGAAGTGGCTCAAACAGATTCTGTTGTGGCTGAACATCTAATTAAATAATTTATATCTTCTTAAAATAAAAAAGGCCTAAACTTTAGAGGTTTAGGCCTTTAGATAAGGTATTTATTAATCCTTATTTTTATGTTCAATTTTCTTGTGATCTGGAGTGACTTCTCGCGCTTCTCCGTCAATAATGCTTGAATCACGGTATTGACCTTGGCTACCACCACCTTGTTGATTCTGCATATCTTGCATTTGGCGCATTAGATCAGCAAATGGATTTTGCCCACCCATATTACCGCCCATACCACCCATCATTTTATCCATCATAGCTTGTTGGCGTTTTGCAAGAGTTCTCATGGCTATATTACGGAAAGCAGTTTGAACACCAGGGATCAAAATTAAAACCGCTAACACATCAGAAACAAGGCCTGGCAACATTAATAAGAAACCTGCAAAAGCATAAGCAAGTTTTTTAGTTACTGTTGGGTCATTACCGAGTTGGCCAGTCATCTGCATTTGCTGTAATTGAGGCATAATACCAGCAGTACTTCTGCGAATAAGCCCCAAACCAATAAAGAAAGCAAGAATGAACCAAAAGAACACATACCATCCACTGATGAACTGTGCTACGCCAATCCATACGGCAATTTCAACAATCGCGCCCAGAACTACAATAAGAAGTAAATTCATGTAAAACTTTATCTATCTCAAAAAGAAAATTCATTGCAGTTTATTTGCCCCAACCCTACCTAAGTTACAAATAAGGTTTAAGCGTTCCTCTTAGCTTTGATAGTTCTGTCTAATTTCTAAAAATTAACAATGCTATCGGATCAACAAGAGTCTGCAATACTAGAGTACATTTGATTTTAACTCGATAAAAACAAACATGCTTTATTATTAATGAGTGCTGTATCAAGTTTATCAAGTGCGACTTCAATTAGATTTTAATTTTTTTACTTTAGTTAAACGGAAAATCCTTCAAGAAAGCAGTTTTTTAGTCTAGTTAAAAACTTAGGTTTTTAGAAAAATTGGATATATTTCTGTGTTTATATAGTTGTTTTATAGAGGTGGTCCCACATGTTTGAACAACTAAAAGCTTATTTATAAGTGATACTCTGCTCTAGTTAAGCTACCTTATTTTGTTGTGGTAGCTGGTCATAGTAAAACTCATCT